>CAZBSL010000068.1:3298-9100 GCA_964494265.1 uncultured Bacteroidales bacterium | reverse complement strand
GCTTCCAAATAAATTTGCTTTGAAGCCGGAATTATTAACATTTGGAAATCATTAGGTAATTTATTTCCTTTTAACACCTTGGCTGTTTCCCGCAAATCTTCAAGCCTACCGTTTGTACAGGTTCCCACCAATGCTTGATTAAGTTTTGTCCCTTGAACTTCTGATAATGCTTTAACATTATCAACGTGATGAGGGGCTGCAACTAATGGATATAATTCATTCAAATCTATTTCTATTTCCTTTGCATAATCAGCGTCGGGATCGGCCCAAATACCTTGTGTTTTTTTACCAAGAAAATCCTGTAGAACCTCATCACATGGAAAAACAGCGTTTTTCGCACCCATTTCCGAAGCAAGATTTGTTATTGTCATCCTTTCGGCAATTGATAGGTTTTTGACTCCTTCGCCATGATATTCAATCGACATATAATCGGCTCCGCTTGAGCTAATCATGCCGATTATCCATAAAGATAGGTCTTTAGCATAAACACCTTTTTTGAATTTTCCTTTTAAAGTAATTTTAATTGTCTCGGGAACTCTAAACCATGTTTCGCCTTGTTTCCACAAACCTGCCGATTCGGTTCTGTCAATACCAGCGGCAAATGAATTAAAAGCACCGGCAGTACAAGTATGGCTATCGCTTCCAACAATAATCATTTTCGGTTTAGCATATTCCGACATTACCTGATGGCAAATTCCATTTCCGACATCGTGAAACTTTTTTATACCCTGCTCATTTACAACATCTCTGATTTTTTGATATTGATTAGCAAGTTTTGAACTCGTAGGTGGGGCATTATGATCAAGGACTATCAATAATTGATCGGGATCGGCAACTTTTTCACCTCCCATTTTCTTAAAAGTTGCGGCAATACTGGCAGTATTGTCGTGAGTTAAAATAATGTCAGGTTTTTTAAAAACTATGCTTCCTTTTTCGGCATCAAATATTTTCTCGACAAATGTTTTAGCTTTCATATGCTTATTTATTTTTTAATTAGTATTTTTATGTTTTCGAATTTGATTCGGTCAATAATTTATTATTTTGTAAATATCTGAAACTTTCGGTTATTGAATAAGTAATTTTTAATGAAATATTTTATTAATTTTTCGAAGAATAGACTTACATGTCGCTATATGAACATGATATAAGATCATTCGTTTTTATTTCGAAAATTTTCATAAAATTATTGCATTGTGATAAAAGTTGAGGTTTTGAAAATTCATTGTTTCTGCTGATTGCTTCAATCTCTAAAAATGATCCCAAATCTTTTACCTCATCAATATGAATTTTCACATTTTCAACGAAAAAAATTTCTCTCTCTTTTTCAATTACCTTGAATATTCCGAGCGACTTTACCAGAATTTCTTTAAGTGATGAATCAGGATTTGATTTATAAAGAAGGCAATTACTCGTTTTTGGGCCTGAAATATTTTCACGATTATAATGAATAAGATTATTTTCAATATTCCCTTCTCGAAGTTTTAATCGTCCGTGATTTACAACAAAATATGTGTCAAGCTGATGATCAAGGCCTATAAATCTGGTATTTAGATTAAACAACACCTCTCTAATTTTTTGAGGATCGCTACATTTTGCTTTTATTTCTACATTAATAACTTCCGGCATTTCTTTATTTTTTTTATTTAGTGTTCAAATCAATAATTTTACATTTAAAATTTAAGAAATTAGAATATAAACAAATTTTCATCTGCTAAAAAAATAAACAGGTCACACCCAATTTCTTTTTTTGTTTTTCTCTTCTTTTTCTCTAAATGCACTTTCAAGATCAATATTATTTCTGTTTGCAATTGCACAAACATAGATCAGAATATCTGAAAGCTCATCGGCAATTGTACTAAAACTTGAATTATTATCAATTTTAAAACCTTTGGCTTTTCGCACGGCTTTAAAAAGTTCGCCAACTTCTTCGCCGAGTAAAAGGCACTTATCATGAGTTGATTGATCAATAAAACCTCTTTCGATTTCAAGTTCTGTAACATATTCTTGAAAATCCTTAAGACAGGGTTTTTCTTTTAAATTTGGCATTAAACATTGTTTTTCAGTTATTATTTTTTTTCAATAAACAATTTATATTGTTCGTGTCTTTTTAAAATTTCTTTTACATATTTGTGAGGTTCACTTCCCCTGCAATAACCAAATTTCACTACTTTATCGTTGTAGTACTGAGGTTTAGATAACAGAAGAATAAATTTGCTTACATTTCCGTCCCAAACATTTGGATTGTGTCCGTTTTTTTCGGCCAGGCGTTTTGCATCCTCAACATGATTATATCCAACATTATAAGAAGCCAAAATAAATTTGATTTTTTCTTCTGGGCTCTCAATATGCTCAAAACGTTTTGAAATATGCTTTAAGTAAATTGTTCCGGCTTTGATGTTTTCTTCAGGATTAAATAATTTTTTAACACCAAATTGCTTCGCTGTTTTCGGCATCATTTGCATTAAACCTTTAGCTCCCGCCCATGATTTTGTTTTAGGATCGAACCTTGATTCTTGAAAAATTTGCGAAGCAATCAAACGCCAGTCCCAATTTAATTTTTCGGAATGCTTTTTAATAATATCATCAAATTCAGAGATTTTTCCTCCCGTAAGCGAAAAATATTCACTTTTCATCCGACGTTTTGCAGCTTTTCTATTTTTAAAATATTTATTATAAATAACGTAATAATCAGTTTCTTTACGCATTTTTTCAATCCATCTATTAATTGAGTTAAGCAATTTTGGTGAAGTTTTTCTAACAGCCCAGGCAATTCGCTGCGAAAAACTTACTTCAGTTTCAATATCAAGAATTGGAAAGTATGTTTTATTGACTAAGGCAATATTTTTATCAGCAACCGTATAATCAATTTCACCCTTAGCAACTTTTTTTATCAAGTCTTCAGTAACACTATTTTCATCGGCATGAATTATTTCAATATTTCCTCCAATTTCATCAGAAAGATTCATCAACCTTTGAAAATATGGTGAACTGACTTTAACATGGACTTTTTTGTTGATTAAATTTATGGGGTCTCTAATAAGTTGTTTACTGATATTATCAATCGTCATTTTTCTCCATTTTTCCGGTTTACGCTGAACAAGGACTTGTTTTGTCAGAGTATGATAATCGGAAAAATTCAAAATTGCATTTCTTTCTTTCGTAATAGTAAGAGCTTGTGCAATTATGTCTCCTTTTCCGCTTTCAAGCCACGAAATTGCAGTATCCAAATTATCGGTTAAAATAATTTTCAATTCAACATCCAGGTTCTTTGAAAAGAGTTCAAGTAATTCATATTCATACCCCATAGGTTTGCCTTTGAAAATAAAATAACTTGTTGAATTATATTGAGTAATAGCAGTTAAGGTATCTTTTTTAATAATCTGCGGCAAATCAATTTTTACTTCATTTTTTATTATTTCTATTTCATTTTGGTTTTTATCTTGTATTATTTTTTCATTTTCGCTTGAACAAGCCTGAAATATCAAGAAAACTAAGATTAGAATCTTAATTATGTGAAATCTTAAGAAGATTAACTTTTTCATGCAATTGTTTATGTTTTAACTGTTTTTATTAAAAAAATAAAATTAATTTTAAGTGATACTGCAAATATATCAAAATTCGCTAAAAAGTATTGTAAAGAAAGCTTGGCAAATATTTTTTTTCGTGTTTCATATAAGCATACTTGAATCGGAAAGTATCTCAAAAAGTTAAGCATTATTTTTAAATTCTTTTGATACCGAAATTATCTATAAATTTGTAATATTTTTTAACAAATAAAAATCTTATGCAGCTTTTTTATACACCTGATATCGAATCGAATATATATCAGTTGAATGAGCAAGAATCAAAGCATTGTGTTCGGGTACTCAGGTTGAAAAAAGGAGATTGCATATTTTTGACCAACGGCAAAGGAAATCTTTTCGAGACCCGTTTGATTGAAGACGGAATTAGAAAATGTGTTGTTAAAATCATTGAAAAAAAGACCGAATTTGGGAAAAGAAATTATAAGGTTCATCTTGCCGTTGCACCAACAAAAAACATAAATCGTTTTGAATGGTTTTTGGAAAAGGCGGTTGAGATTGGGGTAGATGAAATAAGTCCAATAATTTGCGAACATTCCGAACGTAGAATTTTGAAAACCGAAAGGCTCGATAAAATCATTATTTCTGCATTAAAGCAATCCTTAAAAACATATTTGCCAAAATTAAACAAAGCAAAAAGCTTTTCTGAAATTATTAATACGAATCAGGATTGCGAAAAATATATTGCCTATTGTAATGGGAATCCACCTTCATTAAAAGACATTTATAGAAAAGGAAAAGATGTTTTGATTATCATAGGCCCCGAAGGAGATTTTAGTAAAACTGAAGTTGAAATGGCCGAATCAAAAGGCTTTACCTCTGTAAGTCTGGGGAAAAGCCGCTTAAGAACAGAAACTGCTGCAATAGTTTCATGTCATACAATTGAATTAATTAATGAATAAAATACTGAAATGAAACAATATACCTTAATAATCTTATTGTTGTTGTTTGCGAGCTCAAGTAATGCTCAAAAAATTAAAATTGCATTATTAAAATACAATGGAGGCGGTGATTGGTATGCCAACCCGACATCATTGCCTAACCTTATAGACTTTTGTAATCAGAATCTTGGTACTGATCTTTCGGAAGATTATGCAACAGTTGAAGCTGGAAATCAGGAAATATTTAATTACCCTTTTGTGCATTTGACAGGTCATGGGAATGTTATTTTTTCGATACAGGAAACCGAAAATCTAAGAAAATATCTTATCGCAGGTGGATTTTTGCATATTGATGATAATTACGGACTGGATAAATATATCCGCCCACAGATGAAAAAGGTTTTCCCTGAACTTGATTTTGTTGAACTTCCCTTTGATCACCCGATTTATCATCAGAAATATGATTTCCCAAAAGGTTTGCCAAAAATTCATGAGCACGACGATAAACCTCCGCAAGGTTTCGGATTGATTTATGAAGGTCGCCTTCTGTGTTTTTTTACTTACGAATGTGATTTAGGTGATGGTTGGGAAGACTACGAAATTCATAAGGATTCCCAAGAAACAAGAACAAATGCATTGAAGATGGGTGCAAATATAATCCAATATGTGTTTATGGAATAATAAATCCATTGTTCCTTTTGGGTTATTGAAAATCAAATAGATAAATTAAATATTGCGCTTAAAGTCATTTTAACTCTTTATTTAGATAGTAATGTTAGCTGATAAACAGTTATATAAAATTCCACGCAAAATACGCAGACGAATCTCTAAAAACGCAAAGAATTAACTCGCAAGTTCATAAGCCTTTGCGATTTTTGCGAAAATTTTTGCTTCAGATAATTATCGGAATTGCGTGAAAATTCACTTAATCAGATATTTAAATCACCTTAATAATTACCAAAAATCTTGAATTACAATAATTGATTTAATTGAAAAACATAGGTTTAAATAGAGTTCAAATTTGCTAAAAAAGAATAAAATAATAATAAAAATGAAATTCTTTATCTTGAAATATTGGTTAAACCTATGTTAATAGATTCATAATCAGTGTATAATTAATTGAGGAAATATTTCTAATAAAAAAAAATATTATTACATTTGCAGGTCGTTTTAAGAAAGAAAGTTCTTAATGAATTGTAATTAATAGAGAAACTTAATTTTTATTTATAAATGGAAGATAAAGATCGATCTAATCAGATTCCTGAAAATGCAAATGTTGTAAATAAGGAAGAGAATCCAGTGCCCGAAACTAATTCGGGAAATGAGCCTGAAGGCAATAT
>CAZBSL010000068.1:0-3198 GCA_964494265.1 uncultured Bacteroidales bacterium | reverse complement strand
AGGAAGAGAATCCAGTGCCCGAAACTAATTCGGGAAATGAGCCTGAAGGCAATATTATTATTAAAGAAGAACCTACTGAGAATTCAGTATCTGAAGAAAAAAATATTATGGAACCTATAGAAAAAGCCGCCGATTCGCCAAAAAAGCCGGATCAGGAAAAAGAGCCTGTTAAACAGGAAAAAGAAGTTGTTGAAGTTGAAAAAGCAGAAGAACCTGTTTCTGAAACCTCAAAAACTGAAGTTGAAGTGTCTGAGCAAAAGCCTGAAATTGAGAAATTAGAGGAGCCCACTCCAACAATTTCTGAAGAAAAGCCAAGCGAGGAAGTCATTGCTGAGAAAAAAGAAATTGAAATTACTGAAACCGAAAAACCGGAAATTTCAGAAGATAAATCAGAAGATAATTCAGAAGAAAAACCTTCTCAGGAAATAGTTTCTGAAGATAAAGATACTAAAATCCAAGAAATTATACCTGAAGCCGAAGATAAAACAGAAATCCAGGAACCTGAGAAAGCCTTGGATACTAAACAAAAAGAGCTTAAAGAAGTTGATGACGAGACTCATCCTGAGAATTATGATTCTTTCTCTAAGGAAGAATTAATTGAAATGCTGGGTGAAATAGTTCAGGAAGATGATGTTAGTTCAATAAAAACTAAGGTTACTCTTATCAAGGTAACATATTATAAAAAGCAAAAAGAGGACGAAGAAAAAAGATATAAGAATTTTCTTTCACAGGGAGGTACAAAAGAAGATTATGTTCCTGAAGAAGATTTATTGGATAAAAAGTTTGCCGAAACTTTTGATATTTATAAAAAAAATAGAGCGAAATACCGAAAAGAGTTAGAAAATAATAAGGTAGAAAATCTCGAAAAAAAGAAAGGTATTCTTGATGAACTTAAAGAGTTGATTAATTCAGACGAAACGCTGAAAAAAACTTATGACGATTTTAAATTGCTTCAGGAAAAATGGAAAGGAATCGGAATGGTTCCAGCCGGCGAAGTTAGCAACCTTTGGCAGAATTATCACTTTTTGGTAGAAAGATTTTTCGATAAAGTAAAGATAAACAATGAATTGAAAGACCTTGACCTAAAGAAGAATTTAGAAAGCAAAATTATTCTTTGCGAAAAAGCCGAAGAACTTCTGTTAGAAACTTCAGTTTTGAAATCTTTCAAACAACTGCAAAAATATCATGAGGAATGGAAAGAAATCGGCCCGATTCCGCAAGACAAAAAAGACGAAATTTGGGAACGATTCAAAACAACTACAAATAAAATCAACGAAACTCGTAGAGAATATTATTCCAAACTTCAAGATCAACAAATAGTAAATTACGAAACGAAAATTGCTCTTTGTGAAAAAGCTGAAGAAATACTTTCAAAAGAAAATAATTCAGTTAAAGATTGGCAAAAACGTACCGATGAAATAAATGAATTACTAAAAGTTTGGAAAACCATTGGCCGTGCACCGCGTAAACTCAACGACGAAATATGGGAAAGATATAAAGCCTATCTTGATGCATTTTTTGCCGCAAAAAAAGAATTTTTTACAAAACTCAAACAAGAGCAAATTGATAATTACAATCAAAAACTTGATTTATGCGCTCAGGCTGAGTCTCTTTCCGAAAGTTCGGATTGGAAGAAAACTACAATGGACCTAATTAACCTCCAACGAAGATGGAAGGAAATCGGCCCAGTATCTCGCAAAAATTCTGATAAAATTTGGAAACGCTTCAGGTCAACATGCGATAAATTTTTTGATAGGAAATCAGAATATTTTAAAAATATCCATTCAAATGAAGCCGATAATCTTAAACTTAAACTTGACCTAATTAAGAAAATAGAAGAATATCAATTTGGTGATAATAAAAATGAAAATCTTGAAATAATAAAAGGCTTCCAGAGGGAATGGACTGAAATTGGACATATTCCGATAAAGGAAAAAGATAAGGTTCAAATTTCCTTCAGAGATTCTATAAATAAGCATCTTGATGCTCTGAAAATTAATTCTTTGGAAATAAGCACTTTAAACTTTAAATCAAAATTCGATACCATAAAATCTTCTCCCGATGCAAACAGATTAATATATCAGGAGCGTACTTTCATTTCAAATAAGATTGACAGATTACGAGATGAAATAAACTTATGGGAAAATAATATTGGTTTTCTTGCTAACTCAAAAAAGGCAAGCCTTTTGAAAGAAGAATTTGAAAAGAAAATTGATAAAGCCAAAAAAGATTTGCTTGTTTTAGAAGCGAAATTCAAAATCGTTAAAGAATATTAATATTTCAAATATCTGAGTTTGGCCTGATTAAAGAAATTTTTCATGGCTTAAAATTCTTAGTTCTTAAATCGAAATATTTATTATTTACTTATTAGATATTTTAATATTTACTATTTCTGAATTGCTTCCGACCTTGATGGGTGCAACCGCTGTTCCGTATCCCGAAGAAATATAAAAATGTGTATTTTTCTTTTTCAAATATCCCCAATCTTCTTCAAAAATTAATCCGGTAATATAGTTCAATGGCCAAAGTTGCCCGTTATGTGTATGTCCTGAAAACTGTAAATCAATTGCATACTCTGCTGTTTTTTCTAAATTAAACGGCTGATGATCCAGCAAAATTACCGGAAGATTGAAATCCACATCCTTCGTTAGTTCATCAAATGATTTTCGTCTTTTCCCGGAAACATTCTTTCCTTCAATATCATCTCTCCCGATAATATAAAATTTATCATCAACTTTAATCACCGTATCCTTTAGCATGTGAATTCCATATCTCTCAAAATATTCCAATTCTTTATAGGCTCTGCTTATGTACTCGTGATTACCCAAACAAGAAAATATTCCATATTTTGGATTCAAGTCTTTGAAGTGTTTTAATAAATCATAATGTTTTACAACTTTTAGATTATCGTCAATAATATCGCCACCAATAAGAACCAAATCGGGCTTGAGTTTGTTAATACTTTTTATTAAACGCTTTGTTTTAGATTCATTTACCATTGTGCCGAGATGAATATCACTTACCGCAACAACGTTTAATGATTCAAAACCATTTTTTTTCTTATTTAATGAAATATCAAGTTTTTTGATTTTTGGATTTCTCGTATTAATATATCCGGTAACTATTACTATTGAAATAATTGAGAATGAAATTATCCCAATAATAAGTTTTGTTTTCTTAAAATCAGCAGTAATGAAA
>CAZBSL010000067.1:8160-13146 GCA_964494265.1 uncultured Bacteroidales bacterium | reverse complement strand
ACTGAGTTCTGAATTTTCTTTTTTTTCAAGTATTCTTCATAAGTCCATACTGCATCCAAATGAATCATTTCTTCTAAAGTAATATTTCTTTTTCTTGCTTTTTCTTCGCATTTTGGTAAGAATTCTTTTGAGTTTCGAATTGAAATTTCAACATATTTAATGAAATCGGATTTCTCTAGGTCATTACGGTCATTTTTTTTTTGGAAAAGATATTCGGCATGTCTGTTAACTTTATCTTTAATGTTTGTATTTTCGAGTTTCGCATCTTCTTTAAGTGGTTTCAATAATTTCCTATTCCTCAAAATACTTCTTATTGTTTTATAGAATTTTGTTTCTTTATCTGACGGGAAATAAACATCATAAGCATTTTCAATAAAACTCCATCCAAAGTCATAATGTGTTAGTTCGGTAGTCATAAATAGAATAAAATCTTTGTTTTCAATTTCTTCTTGAAGCTTTAAGTCCTCAACTTTGCTGTCTTGTTTTTTTCCGTTAATGTATCTTGTTTGATTATAATACCAGAATTCATTGTCAAAAATTTTATTGGGAATTTGCTCATATAAAATATTAAAATAATAACTATCAGCGACAATTAAAACCTTTGGCTTTAATGAATCGGGAACATCTTGAATTTTAATTACCGGATAGGGCATTTGCAAGTGATCGGTTTCCCATAATAAATTCATCGATTCTCCAATATCATAATCCTGATTTCTGAGTTTGCCTGAGTATATTATTGTATCCCAGACAAAATCAGGAAGCTCAATGCCTCGAAGTTTTTCAATATATCTTACTAATGAATCGGCTGTGAGGCAAACACAATAGGAATTCCAATGAATTCCATACTCAGGATAAAGCGGAATTGAAGTCGTGTCGCCAACTTTTTCAAAATATGTGTTAAAATTAATATAATCAATATTTAAGCTATCTGATTTTTCAATAATATACTCGTAGGATGACAATTTTTTCGGGAATTTAAAATATCTGTCGGGAATGGCATTTTTCACAATTCTTGCCTTTCCCGGTTCATAAATAATTATTAAATCAATTTCCAGTTTTTTTAAAGTATCCTGAAGGCGTTTTAGTTTTCGTAATTTCTTCAGATAAAAATCATCCCATAAGTAATCATTGCCAAAATAAGCATCAATATATCGTTCATCATACATTTGACGATTTTTTCCGACTATAATTCTATTTGCATTTGCTTGATTGAAAAGGCTAAAATCAATTTGGTTGTTGATCCTTACAAGCATATTTCTAAATCCGATATTTTCCTCAAGATAATTATTATAATTATTTTGAAATGAGCCGTTAAACCAAGAAGAAGCTGATAATTTCGATTTCTCGGTATTTGTAAAAGCTCCTTTTAAAGGTTGTATTTTGAATATTTCAAACTGCTTTTGTAATACCGGAAGAACCAATATTAAGATTATTAAAAGGAATATAATATGTTTTAATTTATTCATATTAAAATCTGAAATAAATAAAAGGATTAAAATCTGATGAAGTGATGGATGTAAGGCTGATGATCAGGAATATTATTGCAAAAGCACTCATCAAAATCATGCTGACATTTCTTTTTTTAGTAAAAAATATTCGATTCTGGAATATTTCAATTCTCTTGAAAATTCCCCAAAACGAGAAAAATATCGCAATTAATAAAATCATGAAAAATTTCTCATTTAAAAAATATGAAGTTGGACTAAAATCGAAAGAAAACATTTTTGTTAAAAAGATTCCGCTTTCGTGCAAATTTTCAGCCCTAAACAAAACCCAGCCTATCATTGTGATAAAAAAAGTAATAGCAATGCTTGGAATTTTTCCGATTTTCGCATAAACTTTTAGTAAAAACAATCTGTCGGCGACAAGAAAAAATCCATGAAAAGCGCCCCAAAGAATGAAATTCCATGCCGCCCCATGCCAAAGCCCTGATATAAGAAAAACTATCCAGAGATTAAAATACAATCGTTTAGGGCTGACTTTATTCCCCCCTAAAGGGATATAAAGATAATCTTTCATCCAGCGGCCGAGGGTGATATGCCATCTTCGCCAAAATTCAGTAATACTCTGCGAAATATAGGGATTATTGAAATTCTCAGGGAATTTAAAACCTATCATCCTCCCGATCCCAATCGCCATATCCGAGTATCCCGAAAAGTCAAAATATATCTGGAAAGTATAAGCAATTACCCCCATCCATGCAAGATATGAAGTTAGTTCAATTTCGGATAAAGCAAAAATTTGATCAACTTCTTTACCCAACACATTTGCAATCAAAACCTTTTTTGAAAGCCCGATAATAAAACGAAAAAATCCGGTCAGGCGGTTATCAATGTTTTCATTTGCCGAACGGTCTTCAATTTGGTCAGCAATTTCATTATATCTGACAATTGGGCCTGCAATAAGTTGTGGAAACATTAAAATATACAAAGCGTAATCGCTAAGTTTTTTTAAGGGTTTATGAACTTTTCGATAAACATCGACAGAATATGTAACTTTTTGGAAAGAAAAAAAAGAAATCCCAATCGGAAGAGCAATGTTTATCCATGAAATTCCACTATATCCAAAATGTGAGCAAATCTCATTTACGTTTTCAATAAAAAAATTGGCATATTTAAAATAGGCAAGTAATCCGATATTTAGAATTACTGAAAAAGATAATAGAATCCTTCTTATTTTCCTTGAGTCTGAATTATATAATTTTCTAACTAAATAAAAATCAATTATAATTGAAGCAAAAACTACAAAAATAAAATCAGGTGCCCCCCATGCATAAAAGATTATACTTGCGATTAATGCAGTAATGTTTTTTAGTTTTTTTCCTGAAAAATAATAAAGTATCAGAAATGCAGGAAAGAAATATAATAGAAATAAACTACTGCTAAAAACCATATACTTTGCGATAAAAGCAAATTGCAAAAATCAATAAAATCACGCAAAAGTAGCAAAAGAAAAATAAAATGAAATTAGAGATTTGTTTTTTTGTTCAAAAGCGTTCAATCATTGTTCATATTCGTTCGGAAATACTAATAAATCCTAATTGTTTATATTTTATAACCTGTATTTCAGACGCATAAAATTTTGGTATGATATTGGAGCAAATGAAGTGACTACATAAGTATTATCCAATGCCTATAAAATAAAAAATATTTATTAAAAAACTTTAAAAGTGAAAAAATCAATTATCATTATAATAATATTGTTTTGTGTATCTTTGGCTTACACACAGGAAATCATTGATTTTGATTCAAGCGAATGGCAAAAAGTTTATGGCGAAACCTCTGAATATCTCGGAAGAAAAAGTTTTGATGGAATTGCATTTCTCAAAGATGTGGAATTCGAAAATGGAGTAATTGAATTTGATATAGCTTTGACCGGCCAACGCTCCTATCCGGGAATCAGATTTAGAATTCAATCAAGAAACGACTTTGAGCATTTTTATATTCGTCCACATAGGGTCGGTTTATATCCGGATGCTTTGCAATATGCACCTACAATCAACGGAATAGGGGAGTGGCAATTATGGAATGGAAAGGGTTACACTTCCGAAGTTTCCCTACCCGAAAATGAATGGATACATGTGAAAATGGAAATAAAAGACGACAGGGCAAGAATATTTTTTAATAAGGATAAAAAACCCGCCTTCATTATTAATGAATTGAAACACGGAAAGAGTAGGGGAACGATAGGCGTGGCCGGTCAAGCAAACGGTACTGCATATTTTTCTAATTTTTCATATTATAAAGATGATAATCTGGATTTTGGAGAGCCGCCTGTTAAGGATATTCCGGTCGGTATGATAAAGAATTGGGAAATTTCGCAGGCTTTTAACGCTATGGACGTGAAATTCGATAAAACACCGGAACAACAGGAAATTACTGATATAGTTTGGCAAAAGGTAGAAGCAGATGAATTTGGCTTAGTCGATGTTGGAAAATATGTTGCCAGACTTGGCAGGGCTCCGGATATGATCTTTGCCAGAACGATCATAAATGTTGAAGAAGACACTATAATGGAATACCGTTATGGTTACAGCGATGCAATATGCATATTTTTAAATCAACAAGCTCAATGTTTCGGAAACAGCAGTTACCAAAAGCGAGACCCATCGTTTCTTGGTATCATAGGCTTGAATGATGCTGTTTTCCTTTCGCTTAAAAAAGGAGATAATGAACTACTCGTGATGGTAGCTGAAAGCTTTGGCGGATGGGGTTTTATGTTTCAGAATGGTAATGAAGTTTTCTTTGAAGAAGGAATTACAAAAGTTTGGGAAACGGAAAAAGAATTTGCTACTTCTGAATCGGTTTTATATGACTCTGAAAGAGAAATTATTTATGTAACTAATTTCGATCAGTTTGGAATGGGAAATCCTCAGGTTTCTCAATCAATATCCAAGCTTTCTTTGGAAGGTGAAATCATTGAAATGGATTGGATTAGCAGTTTAAATAATCCTCTCGGTATGACAATTAATAATGATGAATTATATGTTGCTGAAAGGAAGGGTATTGCTATTATTGATTTAGATAAGGGAGAAATTATTGAAAGAATAGAAGTCCCGGGTGCAGTATTTTTAAACGATATTGCAGTCGATGATAATGGAAATATTTTTATCTCAGATTCACGAAAGAATATTATTTGGAAAATTACAAACAAAAAAGCTGAAGAATTTTTAAGCTATCCGGATGTTGAAGACCCCAATGTACTTTATTTTCATAATAATAAGCTTTTAATAGGTAATAGTGGCGATTCTTGGTTGAAAGAGCTTGACATTGAAACAAAAAAGATTACAAATGTTGCAAGTTTCCCGGAAGGATTTATTGATGGAATTAGAGTTGATAATAATGGAAATTATATAGTTTCTCTCTGGAAAGGAAAGATTTACAGGGTTAAAGATTCAGGGGAAATTGAACTTATTTTCCATACCGAAAACAAAGGCTATTTTACTGCCGATTTTGAATATATTCCTGAAAAAAATCTATTGATTAT
>CAZBSL010000067.1:0-8060 GCA_964494265.1 uncultured Bacteroidales bacterium | reverse complement strand
GACACCTCAAGTAATCCTTCAATATTTTGATGAAAATACCTTAAATTTTTGAGATTAAGGTCATGGCCTGCATTTATACCAAGTCCAACGCTTCCAGCTATTTTTGCCGCTTCAATAAATGGTTTTATTGCATTTTCTTTACCTTTAGAAAATTGATCAGCATAAGATTCAGTATAAAGCTCTATTCTATCCGCACCTGTTTTTGCAGCATTCTCGATCATTTCTGGCTTAGTTTCAATAAAAATTGAAGTTCGAATACCATTATTTCTAAACTCTTTTATAATTTCTTTCAAAAACGACTCATTTTTTATAGTATCCCAACCCGCATTTGATGTAATTGCATCCGGTGCATCAGGAACAAGTGTAACTTGAGTCGGTTTAACCGAAAGAACGAGGTCGATAAAACTTTTTATCGGATTACCTTCAATATTGAATTCGGTTTTCACGACAGAATTTATTTTTTTCACATCTTCATAACGAATATGTCTTTCATCAGGCCTTGGATGAACTGTGATTCCTTCCGCTCCAAACTCCTCACAATCAATCGCTGTCTTAATGACATCCGGCAAATTTCCTCCTCGAGCATTTCGGAGAGTTGCGATTTTATTAATATTTACACTTAATCTTGTCATTTTTTATTTTTTTACAAAAATAATAATTTGTAAGTTTGTATGATTTTTATGATCATTAAAATAGATGAGAGTTGTTTTACAACGTGTATTGCATGCAGAAGTTAGAATTGATAATAAAATCAATGGAAAAATTGAAAATGGTGTATTAATTTTTTTGGGAATTGAAGATGATGATAATGAAGAAGATATTAAATGGATTTGTGGAAAAATCACTCGTCTCAGAATTTTTAATGATAAAAATGGAGTGATGAATTTATCGGTTAAAGAGGTTGATGGTGATATTTTATTAATAAGTCAGTTTACTTTACATGCAAGTACAAAAAAAGGAAACAGGCCCTCTTATATAAAAGCATCAAAACCGGAAGTTGCAATACCGATGTATAATAAATTTATTTCTCAATTGGAAAGTGAAATGGAAAAAAAGATTGAAACAGGGAAATTTGGAGCTATGATGAATATATCGTTAACGAATAGCGGGCCTGTTACAATTATAATAGATACTAAAATTAAAGAATAAAAAAATAGCGGGACTCAATATGGGCGGATTAATTCAGATTTTTAGAGAAGTGTTATTTATTTTGTGTTTTCATAGTTTGGATGTATTTAAAAAATCAGAAAACTCCGGAAAAAGAATTTTTTTCGGACGATCTAAAACAGTTAATATGGATATTAACAGGGGGTTTTTTAATACATTTTATTTGGGATTTCCGCCCACGAGTTACGCTTTTTAATTATAAAGCGTAATTCGTTTTCATTTTTAGGTATAATATTTAGTCCATTTGGAAAAAACCATAAAACAATAATTATTATTTTCTTTGAATTAAGACTATCTTTGTACCGAGATAGGTTCTAAACATATAGAAAAATGAGAACACAAGAAGTAAAAGCAAATTTAATAAACGCAATTAATCAAACCGATAATCCAATTCTATTGAAGGAGATTAGTAAATTGATTGATATTGATTTTGCTGATGAAAAAATTGTAAAATTAAATGAAAGGCAAATAGCAGAAATCGAAACTGCTATAACTCAAATTGAAAATGGTGAATTTCTAACTCATGAAGAAGCAAAAAAACAATCTAAAGAATGCTTAGAAAACTGATTTGGTCAAAATTGGCGATTCAGCAAAAAAATGACATTTTCGAATATTGGAATAAACGGAATAAATCAAAATCATATTCAAGAAAATTAAATTCTCTCTTTAATATAGCTGCCGAACTCCTAATAAATTACCCAAATATTGGCGAAAGAACCGATTACTTAGATGTTAGATTGAAATTGGTTAGAGATTGTTGGATGGTATATAGAATTAAGGACAAGTATATTCAAATCTTAGTGATATGGGATAATAGACGTAATCCTGATGATTTTGAAAACATTTTAACATCTCTCTATATATAATAATTCTTCATTGCTTACGATCATACAGTTAACAAATTTAAAATCTTCAATACGATTTTTGATTTTTAATATAGTAAGCAAAAAAAAATCCGGAAAAAGAATTTTTCCGGATAATCTAACAAAAGTTAATATGGTATATTAACAGGGGGTTTCTTTAATACATTTTATTTAGGATGGCCGCCCACGAGTTACGCTTTTTTATTGTAAAGCGTAATTCGTTCCCATTCTTAGGTATAATATTTAATCCGTTTGGAATGAAGAATTTAGTATTGAAAAACATGATTTCTTTAATATCTTTGGGTAATATTTCCTTATCAAAATTTTCACCATTATTCTGAAAAGATTTAAAATATACTCTTTGGTTTGTCAGAATTAGTTTTCCTTGAATAGAATTATTATCCATAATGTGATTTGAGTTTCCTGCTTTAACTACTACTTCGTTTGCTTTTAGGTCTATCTTCATTGTTTATTTTTATTTAGTATTTGCATATATCATGCCAAATCTTTTATTGATTGATCTTCTTATGTTTAATGCTGCTATTGCAAAAAATATTTTTTAAAAGTATTCGATAATGAAACATCGTTGTACGTATTTGAACATAATTAATAAGAAAAAAAGATCTGTTTTTTTTATTTTAATATAAGACGGCAATAAATGAAATTTGTTACAGTTTTTTTTAAATTATTTTGTAATGCATCTATTTTAGTGATAGTGTTGTCTAAATACTATTAGTTTTGATGAGAAAAATTAAAATACTTTTTAAATTAAATGTATTTAAATGGAAAATCATGTATATTTGTTACCTAAAATTAAGAAATTGTTAAAAATCATCAATAATCTTGTAACAATTTTATGAAAAATTAGTCATAATAAATAGTATTAAATAAAAAATATATCATCTATGAAAAGAACGCTTTTAGTCAGTTTATTAATTTTTGTTTCTTATTATATGTATTCTCAGAATAGAGGAGAAATCACGGGCAAAACATGGGGAGTTACAAACCTTTATAACTTGGGTCAACCGGGCTATGATTTGATGAACAAAGGAAATCCAATTGTTGATAGCACCGTAATGCCTGTAATGATTACTAATCTTAAGGGAAATCAAGTAAACACCTCAATATTTTCCGAATCATATCCCAATCACCATATTCCGATAGAGATTATTAAAGTGAGGTTTCCCCAAATGTCAGATTTAGTTGACACGGTTGCTTCTTTGTGGTTTTTGCGTGAATCAATACATTCAAGAAGAGGAATTATTAACATCATGTTAATAGGTGTAACAAAGGATAATGAGTTCCGGTTTTTTGTTGATAAGAACAATAATCGGGATTTTTCAGATGATGAAAATTATTTCGTTTTTACACCAAATACAATTATTAGAAAAATTAACATTGAAAATAATGGCGATTTTTATGAATATAGTATGGGAAATCCTTTCCTTCAAAAAGAGGATAAACTTTTAAAACGTGAAATGATAGATTCACAGTGGAGGGAAGCCGGAAAAAAATTCAATGTCAATTTTAATATTTCCGTGGTCTCAGGGAGTGGGAAACCATATATGAAGTTTTCTCCTAAATATAAATCAGATACTGTGCTGGTTGAATATAAAGCGACTTTATATGCCTCAATGCAATTGAACCTTGCCTTGGAACTTTCTTATTATAATTTTTCAATATTGTTAGGCGGTAGTATTGAAAAAGAGGATTATGGTGAGAGATTTGAATATTTGCATATAAAAAATAATGAAGGAGATATACATATAAGAAATAATCCGACAAAAGGACAATGGCCTGATGCAAAGTTCTATTATGAAGTTTGTTTAGCTTATAATATCAGACTATCAAATGTTATTCGCATATCACCTTATATTGGTGCATCATCTTGGATATATCTAAATAATGAACATTTTCTTAGATATGACGAAACAAAGGTTAGTAAAACCTTTAAAGAGAGATACTCTTATTCAATAGGTGGGAAATTAAAATGTGTTGTTGCGCCTAAAATTGCAATTTTTACTGATTTGAGGTTTCAAAAATTACATTTTGATGCAAGCAGTTATTTCACTTATTCCGATCCTTCAAGTTTTAAATTAAAGTATAATAAAATCTATGTTGGTGTAGGAGTTCAGTATAGGTTTTAAATAAAATTATTCTTGTTACAAATAATTTAAAATCTTAACAGGTAATTTGCTTCTATAAAATCAGACAATATCTAATTCTTAGCAGAACAAAAAGGCATAATACTGAAAAATAGTTGGTAAAAACCTCTGAAGCTATTTATTTTCATATTACTCGTTTATATGGAAAAAATTGACAAAAAAAGGAATGATGGACTTATTGTAGCCTATATATAATAAGATTGGGAAAACAGTTAGGCAAATAACATTCTAATTGAAAGAATTGTAGAATATTAGGATGTTCACTTTTCTAACGAAAAGTGAGAAAGTAAGTTTTCTAAGCCATACAGCATACCAGAAATGATTTAAAAAAAGGCAGCCATTTTGACTGCCTTAAATCGTTACTGTACATGCATTAACCTTATTGCTGGCAAGTTGATCTCCATCAGAGCTTGCTTCCTCTTCAGATTAACGGGTGTATATACAAATTTATTTGCTAAAAACCACCAACTATTTTTCAGTACATTGCCAACAAAAAAACAAGTGGAATAATAAATTATTTCCACCTGTTTTTTAATTTGAAAATTCTAAATTTCTTGTATAATTAAAAGAAATTAAATTTTATTAAAATGTAACCTCTGAAAAATAAAACTTCATAGTTTTGTAGAGTTATTTAAGGGTCAACAACCTCAATTGTAAAAGCACCTGAAGCTATTCCATCTGATACAGGAACTCTTACAATAAAATCTGCGAAGTTCCCAATAGTATCAACACCTATATCAAGAGCAGATGTAATAAATACATTCATCATTGTATCTGTGCCTATTACTGTATCTCCTATAACATTTCCTAAAACTGCATAAGGTTTTAAAATTACTAATGAGTCTTCACCTTCTATATCATCAACATAATAATAAGAACGTATTAAACTAATCTCAACATTTTCGATATTGCTTGTGTTTGTTGCCGATACGTCGAAAATAATATCACCAACAAGATCGGAAATTTCAAGAGGCCCAAAACTAATGGTAGATCCTTGATATCCATCATCATCATCTTTATCACAACTACTAATAATAACTGTAATTGCTAATAAAACTATTAAAATTAAACTAATTTTTTTCATTTCTATTCAATATTATTTTAGTTATATAATTATTTTAGTTATATAAAATTATTTTTGCCACCAGAGTTTAGTACTAAACTTATCTCCATCTCCCTTCATAGCAGCAACTGCTGCGTCACGGTTGGCTCCATTCAAATCTTGTTCTTCTGATGGATAATACATTCGGTGAGGAGTTTTATGATCTAAAGGTTCTATCATTGGTATAAATGTATATGATCCTCCATCATAAGGTACTGTTTCACCAGGTTGAACTAAGATAGCAGGAAATCCTGTTCTGTTATATTCAAACCATGCTTGTAATCCAGAAGGGTAAAGAGCAATATATTTTTGCTCGGCAATTAGTTGTAGAGCTTTTGCAGCATCCCATGCAACTTCAGCACTTGCAATATATGCATCCATTTCAGCACCGGTAATTGAAGCAGGTAAAACATTAGTATTACCATTATCAATTCTATCCCAACCCATAGGAGTGTTATCCTTTAGTTGATTCCAATAATTCATTGAAGCTTTAATTCCTGCTTCATAATGATCTTTAGCAATTCCGTTTAGTCCTAATCTAACACAAGCTTCAGCCAAAATAAATTCAACTTCGTCATAAAGCATATAGAAAGCAGGAGCAGTAGGTGCATAAACAATATTCCCAGGCATTGAATGATTAGTTGTGGATAAAGCTGTTGCTTCACCATTATCCATTCCATAAGGGAATCCAACATATTTAGTAGGATCATTTACGGTTCCATTAGCATAGAATGGTAGTCTTGGGTCATTTTTCAATTTCAAGAAATCAATTAAAGTTTTTGAAACTGCAAAATCTTGTCTTGTTTTTTGATTTTCGTTAAGAGGGTTATTACTTGGAACACCACCTAAGAAAAAGTAAGCAGCATTGTCGTCAATACTTGTGAAAGCGCCAGCAGCAAAAGCTTCGCTAATTGCATTACCAGCACCTGCTTTATCTACATTATCGTTAGACATTCTTATTGCAATTCTCATTTTTACAGAATTTGCAAACTTTTTCCATTTTGCCATATCACCACCATAAATAATATCACCAAGAATTGAACCGGCAGCAACATCAATTTGAGCTTGAGCATCTGTAATTTCAGTAATCAAAGCAGGATAGATACTTTCCTGGCTATCATAGGCAGGTGAGGAATTATCAGCACCTTGAAGAGCTTGAGAATAAGGAATATATCCCCAAGTATCAGTAAGTATCTGGAACATCCAAACTTTAAGGATTCTTGCAACGGCAATTTGGTTCATATTAGGCCCTGAAGCAGAAGCTTTCATTTTGGTGTCTTCGTCAGTATTAAGTTTAATGATTCTTTCAAGGTCTTCCATACCCCCTCCATTTAGGGTTCCGTCAGGAACTACATCTCTACCTGCGTAGAAGTAAGTCCAATAATTATTCAATACTCCATCTCTCGGTGAATAACGACTCTCATCAGTATAAGAGGTTTGTGACCAAAACTGACTATATAGGTTACCGAATCTTCCATTCCACCATTCATCCCACATAAAAGCCACAAGGTTTTTTTCTGCATCGGTAAGTAGGTATTGAGGCGGTATCTCAGAAGGTTGGTTAGGCGTGATATTCATCTCATCAAAATCTTTAGTACATCCCCCGAAAAGGAAAAGTACAACGAAACTGATTCCTATTAGTTTTTTGAAAATATTTTTCATTTTTTATCTCATTTAAATTTTTAAAAATAATATAATTATAAATTGAAGCTTAGGTTAAAACCAAAAGATTTTGTACTTGGAACCTGTGCACCTTCAATACCCTGAATATTTCCTGCGTTTGTAGCAAAATCAGGATCAATTCCTTTGACGGATGTTCCCCATGTAAATAGGTTTCTTGCAACAAATGCAATTCTAATGTTTGAGAATGGAACTTTTTTAAGCATATTGTTTGGAAGAGTATAACCTAAAGTAAGTTCTCTCAATTTTATATAATCAGCATCAAATACATCCATTGCATGAACATAATAATGGTATAAACCATAACTACCCGCATCACAAACCATTGTATTTTGCATATATTGTCCTGGATTAGCAGGATCTTCCATAACACCGTCTAAAACAATACCATCTTCCCTTACATTATTTGCAACTGATTTTTCAAGCATACCTGAATATAATCCCCACATATATGAAGTTGAGAAGAACTGGCCGCCTTTTCGAATATCAATTAAGAAACTAAGATTAATGTTTTTATAAGTAAAACTATTATTAATACCTCCTGTCCAATCAGGCATTACGTTTCCAAGAGGTTCAGTATCTTCTGTTCTTTCATAAGTTCCATCATATGAAACTATTCTTTGACCATCATCGGTAAATAAATAATTTCTACCCGTTAGATTTCCATAAGGTTCTCCTACTGTAGCATTAACAGAAACAGCGAAAGGGGCATTAGCGAGACGATAGTTTGTAATTCCATCAGCAAGTTCTACTACTTCATTTTTATTTTTTGCCCAGTTGATAGTAACATCCCATCTAAAATCAGAAGTTTTTATTGGAGTTCCGGTAAGTAAAACTTCAACACCTTTATTTGTGATTTTACCGGCATTTATCACTTTTGAACCAAAACCTGTTGTTCCTGAAATGTCAATGTCAATGATTTGGTCAACAGTTTCCATACTATAATATGTTACGTCTAGTCCTAATCTACCATCAAAAAACCTAACATCTGCACCAAATTCCAAATCATTAGTTCTTTCCGGTTTTAATTGATCGTTAAATAGTTTGTTAGGAACTGTATAAATAGGATTACTTCCAAAACTT
>CAZBSL010000066.1:0-13228 GCA_964494265.1 uncultured Bacteroidales bacterium | reverse complement strand
TCGCATTATTCAAGTAATCTTCAATTGGGCCGCTACCATCAGTAAATGAACCTGAAACCTGAGTGATATTAGTTAAACCACTTGCATAATAAGGATAATCAGGGTCAGTCGGGTAAAAAAATCTTACGCAACCCTGGTATTGATTGTATCCGTTAACACTATATAAAGTATAATATCCGTTTCCTGAGCTGCTCCAACCAAAATTGAAATGAAAATTGTCATCCTCGTATCCGTCACAAACAAAAGCATGGCCTCCATCATTACTACTTCCACGATAATATAATGGCCTTCCCATATTTATTTCATTTTTTAATATTGTTATCCAAGCAGATTGTTGGTAATTGTTTTTTTCCAAATATTGAGCCGAATTATATCTGAAATATGCGTTTATTCTGCCGGGAACACTTGCACTTGACGCACCCGAACCATTAGGCCCATATCCCATATCTACTGCCACTCCGCAGTGATACATAATTTCAGCAATCGGAACCGGGTTTAAATTATCAATATTATCTTTCATTCCGTTCCATTGATAATATGTTTCACCAAAATTCACGGATAAGTGTCCATATTCAGGTGAAGGATAATAGGAATGTTGTCCGGTCCCGTTGATCGGATATCTCCAATAATACATTATCATCGACATTGCAGTAGCTACGCAACCTGCATAAACCCGTCCACTGGGCCCATCAGGATCTTCAGGACATAAAAAATTATAGGGACTGTCCTGATTCCACATTCCGGCAGTTAAAGGTTCAATTAAATCTCTATCTGTAGAAATGTTCAACTTTGTAAAATCATCAGTTAACAAATGTTTCCACGAATTAATAATTTCATTATCAGCAGAAATTGAATTTTCACGAACGTATTGAATTTGCTCAATAAAACTCTGCATAAAACTTTCATAGTTATATGATATATCTTCTGTCGGATATATTCCATCATATGAATATCCTAATACCGGAATAAATGCATCTTCGGCAGAAACGATAACAAAGCCTTGTCCAAAATCAAAGGCATAGTACAATATTTCGTTGTTAATACTTTTTGTGTATTCATATAAAATTGATACATTTTCGTATTCAATCCCATCATGAAATTGGTTTACTTTTTCATAGTAGTAGTTTTTGGCAACTTTTCGTGCATCATCAATCCCGACAAAACTTGCATAAATATTTGCATGTAAGAGGAATAAGATTGATAAAAATAATAAGAATTTTGTTTTCATAGTATTCGTCAATTTTGTGATTTATTTGATTACAAATATAATAAAGAAATTAAAGGAATTTCAAATTATGATAAAAAGCATGATTTATTAAAAAATGAGTTTCTCCCGAAAATTGAAATATATTTTATTTTTTATTACTTTTTCTTTCTGCACGCCGTTCTTCTCTTTGTTTTTTTGTGTTAAAACCCAAGCTTGACTCTATTCCGCTTAAAATACTTTTCCAAATGAAATTGAAAAGTGATTTTCGTTTATCTCTTTCAAAATATACCATTCCATGCCTTAGCTTGTTTTTACGAGATGGATTTTTATGTTTAAGAAAGAATTCATTAGCTAAAAATGTTGCAATCCCGTCACCTAAACCGCCTTTCTTACCGGTTTTTTTATCAATAATTTTTATTCTGAAGTTTTCATAAGGAAACAATATTTCACCGGTTGAATAATCGTTATTTGCATTAATTAAGGGAATATCAATTTTCCCTTCTCCTGCTGTAATTTTTACCCCAAAAACATTTTCCGACATTGGATTGAAATCCTGAAGTTCCATTTTTGTCAGCGAACCCGAAAAATTAAAAGTATCAACTTTACTGGAAAGCGGGAAATTTAATTCACCATTAAAATAACCTTTTCCCATAATGAGAAAATTTGTTTCAATTTTTCCTATCGCTCCCTGAGAAACCAAAATGCTATCGTTCGTAAATCCTGTCATCTTTGCATTTAATGATTCTAAAAACACTTCACCCGGTTCAAATGCTTTCTTAACACGCTCGGCATAAACAAAATGTGTATTCCTAATATTAATACTGTCAATTTTAAAAGGAATCTTTATTTTTCTCAGCATTGATTGCATAAGTGATCTTCTTTGCCATTCTGGAAATGGCACTCTCTTGTCTCTGAATAATTCAATTTCAAAACTATCAACAACAGCATGATTTACATACAATTGTTTCTTAAGTAAAAGTTTCGTAAAATCAATTCCCTCAATAATTATTTTCTTGCCAACTATATCTGCTCTGTCGGTTTGATAACCTAACTTTCTTGAGAATTCATATTTTGGATAATTTGCTTGAAAAGAAAGTCTATTTACAAAAATCTTTGAAGACAAAGTCGATAATCCAATCTCATCAGCTTTTAGAGTGTACATGCTATCGGCTGTAATATATTGATAATCATTAACAGTAAGGCCAATATCTTTGGTATGCATGAAGTTGTCCATAATTTCGATTGTGTCGAAAACAATATCTGTGATTTTTAATGAGATTTTCCCTGATATTAAATCCTTTAAGCCTGATATTTTTCTATTCGAATAATTTAAAGATAAATCATTTACATCAAACTCTTTAAGCGAAAAAGATTTAAGAATGGAAGGTAATTTAGCTTTGAAATCAAACTTGGTTTTTGATGATTTTTTAACTTTTGAAGAATCAGAGAAATTTACAATGTCAATTTCGGGTTGTTTTAATGTTGCGGAAATAATTTGAAGCTCCTTAGTCATGAATAGTTTTTTAAAATCAATTCCCTTAATTTCGAAATCGGGTATGTAAGCATCAAATATTGAAGACTTTTTCGACTTTCTCAAATATGCTTCACTTGCTTTATTTTTGGCGGGAGCAATATGAAGTCCTTTAATAATAATTTCTGAGTCTATTGTTGAAATATCAATTCTATTTGCATTTAAAATATGAAGACTATCCTGAAAATAAAACTTAATATCCCTAAGATTCAAATCAAAATTATCAAAGGGATAAAATTTTTCATTGCTGTTTAAGTTTTCTTCGTCAAAGAATAGATTCTTTAATGAAAAGTCAATTTTTAATGAGGCGAATATTTCTTCATCATTTATTTTTTTTCTACCTAACTTAAAATCAATATTTGAAAAAAGTATTTTGTCGATTTCTATTTGATCGAAATAAACGTTTTTGCTTCCACTTTTTTGTTTTTCAGAACTCTTATCTTTTTTAATATTTTGTTTATTTGGAAGGATAATTTTGCAATCAGGATTTTCAAGTTTTAGGCTTCCAATATTTAACTTTTTATCGAAAAATATTTTGTTAAAATCCACATTTGCAAACTCAATATCTGAAGAGTTAAAATAAATAAGTGGTTTGTTTTGATGATCTTCGATATTAGAAATTATCGGAATTACTGTTATGTTTTGAAAGAAAATTGATGAATTCTTTGTTGAAAAACCAAAATCCCCGATTGATAATTTGTGATTTATCCCGGGTAATGAAATTTTATTTTCTTTAAGCTGAATTTCTAAAAAGTCAGAAAATAAAGCTTTTTCTCTTTTATTATAGGATTGTTCATCTATTGAAAATTTATCTCCCTGAAGCGTAATATCATTGCTATAAAATATTTCATTTTCCTTTTCCATTATTTGAGCTTTTCCATCATCAATGGAAAACTTCTCGACTTCTATAGATTTAAATAATTTAAAAAGAAAATCCGGAGCTTTTGTTTGTTCGGTTTTTATATTTTTTACCTTTTTGGATGAAATATTTTTATGAAAAACTAAATTCGCTTGTCCAAGGTCTATTTTATTAATGCATAAATTATTATTAATGTAAGCTTCCTGAAAATTAATTCCTGTAAAATCTAAGTCGTTTATTGTAAAGTCTATTGAGTTTTCATCATGCTTTGTCTTAATAGCATGCAAATCAAAATTTTTGAGTGAAAAAGTTGAATCTTTTGTCGAAATCCCAACACTTTTAATGTTAATAATTTTATTTTTATCAGTAAGTTCAATTCTAAAGTTCTCTAAATCGAATTCAAAATCATCGGCATAAAGCATGCGATCGGGTTCTGGTGGTTTTGAGGCATCTGCAATAAAATTTAGTAATGACATAGAAACTTCACCTGATGTAATGAAGCCACCTTTATTCGCAATTTTATGAAAGTTAACAGAACCTGAGTTAAGATTGATTTGATCAATTTCTAAAGATAAATTGAAGTTTTCAAGAAAATGATGCAAATGTTGTTTTTTCGGTTTTTCTTTTTTTTGTGATTTTTTCGAATGTGATTTTATTAAAACATTCGGTTTTTCAACTAATAATTTATGAATTGGAAGATGCTTGTAATTATAAGCATGAATCAAATCGACTCCTCGAAATTGAATTTCAGGAACATTTAAGTTTAGATCATAGCTTAACCCTTTCTCAACAGAATTTTTCAACTTATTTTTAGGAACAATTTCAATATCCTTTACAATAATCTCGGATAATGATGTGGAAAGTTTGATTTCTTTTGCATTTAAAACATGATTGTTTTTTAATTGTAAAGAATAATCATTAAAAAGAAGTTCAATATCATCTGCATATAAAATTTTCTTATCATTATTGATTGAATTAGAATCAATAAGAAAATCATATAATTCGATACTGAAATCTTTTGAACTTATATTAGCTTTGTTAAAAACAGGGGATTTATATATTTCTATATCCCCATTTGTGATTGAAAATGTATCAATTTCTACTGAACTAAATTTTCCTTTCAAGAGAGGGAATAAATCAAGTTTTGTAAATAATTTATCACCATTCTTTTTGCTTTGCTTATGTTTTTTAAGGTAGTAATCTATTTCCGGTTTAGTTATTTCAATTTTTCCTATTTGAATTTCCTTGCTTTCAAGGATTTTTTCAAAATCAACATTTGATAGAACAACATTGGGAATTGAGATATTATAATTATGGGATGAATCATTGGAAAACTTAGGTTTAATACTTAGGTTTTTTGTTAATAATTCGGATTTTACAGTAGAGAAAATAATTTTATCTGCTTTTAGAAAATGAATGCCGTCGCTTAAATTCAATTCCAAGTCGCTAAACTCTATTTCGATATTATCTGAGAAAAAAGTTCTGTTTTTATTAATGCTGTCACTTTTATCAACTGAAAAATCAGTAATATTTAATGAAATATTTTTTATGGTTGATAAAACACTCGTATCACCAATATTTTTATAGAAATCGAAAGTGCCATTATTAAATTCAATGTTTTTTATGCTTAATAATTCTAAATATGAAGTGATTAGAGGTATTAGATCGTTTTGAAGCGAACCATGTATATTTTTATGTCTTTGAACTGAATGAGAAAGCTCTATAATATTAATTGATGGCTCGTTAAATTCAATTTCATTGATTAACAGTTTTTTGTTTGATAATAAATTGAAAAAACTAATATTTTTAATTATTAATGATGATAATTTAATATCATACAAAGGAGACTTGATTTTATTTTGCACTAAAAGATTATGATACAAAACAGTATCCGGTTTTAGATAAACATCCTGAAATTCAAGAGTTTGATTTCCTAATTTAAGTTCAATATCTTCGAAAGAAATAGAGTAAATGTCAGAGCTTTCAATATGAACAGCTTCTATTATTGCTGATTTAATTATGTTTTCGGCATAAAAACAAAGAATAATAAATAGTCCAATCAGAATTCCCAAAAATGATATTCCTGAAAAAAGAAATATTTTTTTTCTCCTTGATTTTTTCTCAGAAGTTTTTTTTTTATTCATATTTTAATTTCATTTTATATAAATGTCCAAATAAATTGGCAAATGGTCGCTAAAACCACCATTAAACCTAGGGCCGGAGTATGTTCTGAATGGTTTTTTTCCTAAATAAGTATTATCATCTTCAAGTAAATAGACAGCGTCAAAGATATTATTTTTCATAGGTTCAATATACAGTAAATTTTCTTTGTTAAGCAAGGAAGAAGAAATAATAAACTGATCGAAAGTATTCCATGATTCTCTATATTTTAAGGTACCTTTTATTTTACTCTCCTTTTTGAAAGTCATAATATTTATGAGGTCATTAGTTTGGGATTCAGAGCCTGCTTCTCTCGCTTTTAAAAATTTAGATAAGCTTTCATTTTGGGGTTCATCGTTAAAATCACCCAAAATAATTATGTGAGCTTCCGGAAAATCCAACTGAATTGAATCTACTTTTTCTCTTAATATTTTCGCAACATGATTTCTCTTTGAAACGGTTTTCAGATATCCGCCGTAACGTGATGGCCAATGATTTACAAAAATATGGAGGGTGTCTATTTTATGAAGTACTCCTTTTGTGTATAAAATCTCTCTTGTTTTAATTGTTGAATCAAAAGGAAAAGTAATGTTTATGAAATTAGTTTGAATTGGCAGAAAAATATCTTGCTTATAAACTAAAGCCACATCAATGCCTCGCAGGTCAGGTGAATCATTATGAATAATCTTATAATTAGAAGATTCTAAAGGAGTATCATAAAGTAATTTTTTTAGAACAAATTTATTTTCTACTTCACAAAATCCAATAATACCGGGCATACTCCACTCACCAATACTTAAAAGAACTTTAGAAATCTTTTGTGTTTTGTTTTCAAATCTTTTCCATGTCCAGTGTTTTTCTCCAAAAGGTGTAAATTCATCATCATTAGTTAATGAATCATCGAAGCTGTCAAAATAATTTTCAAGATTATAGAAAACCATTCTTATTGAACTTGTGTCTATCGTAAGTGAACTTATGTTTTGAGAATAAATATAATTGAAAAAAATTGAGAAAAAAATTGAAAGAAAGATATATCTTTTATAAATCATTTATTTAAAATATATTGTCAAAAATATTAAAAATAGTTTATAATTATTAAGTTATTTCTTCAAATATGAAAAGTTACCAATTATTGAGTAATTTTGGCACACTTAAAATAGATGTGAAACTTAAATAAGCTTTATGGAATAATATTTGAATTACTTATTGACTTTATTTGCTTACGGAAGTGCAACAATAACAGCACATTAAAAAAAAAGTAAAAAAAAGTCATTTTTTAGGGTTACCTTTTTATAAAAAACAGAATTAATAGACGTATTGTGACGAAAAAAAGTGCAGGCGAATTACTAAATGGAATTCGTCAAAATGATAGAGAGATTTTGGAAAGTATATACAAGGATTGCTTTCCAGTGATAAGATACCTTGTAATTGTTAATAATGGAAATGAACATGATGCAAAAGATATTTATCAAGAAGGAATATTAATAATTTATCAAAAATCGAAAAATGATGATTTTAAAATCACCTGTACTTTTAAAACGTATTTATATTCAGTGTGTAGATTGTTATGGTTGAAATACTTGGATGAAAAAAAACAAAACAAATTGATATTGATAGAAGATGAACCGTTTAAAGATTATTATGAAAATATTCAATTAGATTATGAAAAGAATGAAAGATACCAGTTATATAGAAAATATTTTTTAGCATTAAGCATTGATTGTCAAAGAGTATTGGAGCTATATTTTAGTAAAGTATCTTTAAAAACAATTTCAAAAATCATGGGTTATAAAAGTGATAAATACGCAAAAAAGAGAAAACATCAATGCAAGATAAGTTTAATTAAGAAAATAAAAAGGGATTCAAAATTTAAAGAACTAAACAATGAAGAATTATCTTAAATCAATCGATAAGTATTTCGATGGCGAAATGAGCGAAAATGAACTCATTGAATTTGAAAAAAATATGAAATCGGATAAAAAGCTTAACGCAGAAGTTGAATTTCAGAAGGAAATTCAAGATTCACTACATGATAAGCAAATCTTTGATCTAAAAAACAATCTTGAAAAAATTCACAATGAAGCTAAAACTGCAAATAATATTGATGCAAATAAAGAACCGGTAGTTCGTGAATTATTTATAAAGAAAATCCAATTAGCAGCCGCCGTAATTGTTTTAATGATAATTGCAAGTAGTGTTTTCTATTTTGTGAACAATAGAACTATGTCAAATGAAACACTTTATGGAATTTATTATGAGCCTGCAAAAACAATGTTGGTCGAAAGATCGGGAAATAATGATGAAGTAAATCTAATGCAAGCATTACAAAAATATAATCACAATGATTATACCGGTGCCATCGAAGTTTTTGAAAAAGACAATAGTATAATGGCGAAATTCTATCTTGCATTATCATATATGGAAACAAACAGGATGCTTGATGCTGTTAATTTACTAAAAGCTATTATTGAAGAAAATGACAACTTATTTGTTGATCAGGCAGAATGGTATTTGGGTCTTTGTTATTTAAAATTGAATGAGACAGAAAAGGCGTTAATTCAATTCTCGAAAATTTCGCAATCAAATAGTACTTATAAAATAAAATCTGAAGAAGTTTTAAAAAACATTTAGGATTATTGTAATTTATAAAATTTCATTATTTGTTATCATTATAAAATAAAGGAAAAATGAATCAAGAAGGTCATGCATTTACACATTTTTACCTACACATTTTTACCTACACATTAAATATTTCCTTTTTAATTAATCCATTAATCGCTATTAATTCATTTGTTGTAAATGCATGACCTTCTTGATTCAGATTTAATCCGATAATTTTCAAAAAAGTTTAGTTTTTTTTGCCCGTAATTTCCATTTATAAAGTAAGAAAGAAAAAAATATCAAGCAGGTTAAAATGGAAACAATCAATATACTTTTAGCATTAGAATTTGAATTTAATGGACTTGTGTCTCCGATTCCAACGTAGGCTGACCAAAAATACGGATGGGATCCAATTTGATTTGCGCCAGATAGATAATCCATTTTAGCTAATCGAATTGCTTCATCTTTTGAGAAACCTTCTTTAATGTAGGAATAAAATCCTTTCATGATTTCAGATCCGGAAACATCATCAACTTCCCATAAAGTCATAATTATACTCGGAACTCCGGCATAAATAAATCCTCTCGCCAGGCTCATAATACCTTCCCCTCTTTGTAACTTACCACTACCGGTATTGCAGGCGCTTAAAACAGCCATCCTTGCGTTTAGTTCGAGGTTATAAATCTCATAAGTATTTAAAAAGCCATCTTGAACACTATCATTGTCTAATGTAAAAATTAATTTTGAAAACATTGGATTTGTATCATTTACAATAGTGTGCATAGCAAGATGAAGAATATCGAAATCTTTTGCTTTTTGTTTGAAATTTGATTCAGTTGCATCTGAATCAATTAATGAAATTCCATCAAATATTTCATTGATTTTTGAAATCTCATCCTTAGAATTAGGTAACTCGACTAAATAATCATGAATTCCGTATGAAAAAAGCAAGTGGTTTGAATCAAGTCTTGTTGTGTTTTCATAAGTAGGCCCAAGCAATAATATCTCGTCGTTTTGGGGACATTTCTCTTCGGATTCATTATAAAGAAGATTTGCAGAATAAGAATAACTGATAGCATTTTTCTTTATTAAATAAGGTAAATTTCGGTAATCAATTTTTGAAGTATCAGGTTTATTGCATAATAAAGCTCCAAAAGGGATGTAACCGAGTTTATCATCAGGAATAATAATTATTTTTTTTTCTTCAATTAAATTTTCTATTGGAGATAAAAGAGTGAGATATAATTTATAAGACGCATCAACAAATTGCTTGTAATCCTGAAAACTGTGGTTAATAATAGAGTTTTTATTGAAAGAGTTCCTTATGGTAGCTATTTGAGAAAAATAAGTGCTGTCAATTGCTTGATCAATTACCTGAATGCTATCCTTAGTAATAGTAAAAATAAATATTGAAGAATCTGAAACGGTGAATTCAATTAAGACATCATCGGGATTTAGTTTTTCTTGTATTTCTTGATAGCTTTTTGTCGTTTTATCATACTTTAACGAATAATAATCTTTATTGTTTTTTTCAAATTCTGATATTAGACTATCATAAGTCTTATTATAATCAAAGACTTTTTTCTCCCATTGATTAATCTTCTTTTCATCCAGATTGTTTGCAATTTTTTCATCATAAATTAATTTTTCATTTTTTTTGATTTTGTTTTGCAAGTTTTTTTCCAATTCTCGTAGTGCTTCAGAAATTCCACTATATTCCATTGCCTCGACTCCTTTTATTGAAGCAAACAATATTGCAGCTTTAGATTTTTCGGAAATAGAAAATGCTTTTTCAAGATATTCCTCTTTAGCTGTTAGTTTATAAAGTTGTAATGCGGTTTTTATTGCATTTGAAAAAGTTGATTTAATAGTATTGGAAAATAACAGTTTACTTTCTTCAGAGCTTATATAACTCGTTTGTAATATATCACTTATAGAAATTGCAAGTTCAAATGTTTTATAACTTGTTTCTAAATCAATAAAGCTGTTATTTTTATTGTATAATTCAAATAATGCTTCTGCTTTTCTGTCTAAGATAAAAAATAGTATTGGGTCGGGAAAAACATTATATAATCCTACATCAGCATAATAATTGGTATCATACAAATCAGGAATGAAAGCAATTAAGGCCTTTTGAGAATATAATAAGGCGCTATCAGGTTCTCCGGTTAGAGAATATACTCTGCCCAATTCATTTAATGTCCTTGCAACATTCCGGTCCTTATTCCCGAAATTTTTTACATAAATCTGTTTGGATTTTTGTAAAAATTCAAAACTCTTTTTATAATCTTCAATGAATGAAAAAAATGAACCATAATAAAAATATTGATTTGCCAGTTCTGTATGCTCATTACCAAAAAGATCAATAGTTTTTTTTATGCACTGTTTATAATAATTTTCAGCTTGTTCGAAATTATTTTGTTTTAAATATAGATTTGCCAGATTTCTTAATGTTTTTATTCCGCTTAATGAATTTCCACTTTTAGATAAACTTTTCTTATAATATTCAAAAGCTTTTGAAAGTTCTCCTTTTTTTTCATAGTATAATCCCATATTCATATATAGTGACAATATTACCTGGTCATCTTTCTCAAATCTTTCCAAATAAATACTTAATGCATTCCTTGTGTATAATAAAGCTTTATCATAGTTCTCCATAATATAATAATAGGAACCCTTATTTTGATAAATTCCAGCTAATTTATAATATCTGTTTCCAAAATTATTAATATATATATTTTCGGCCAGATCGAAATAATTGATTGCTCTTTCGAAATCACCATTATTCATCATAATTACTCCCACGCTTGAATATATATTAGCAAGACTTGGAGAATTCTCATCCAAAATTTCTTTTTTAATATCCAATGATTTAAGAAGATAATGAATAGCTGAATCATTTTCACTTTGCATGGCGTAAATTATACCTATTCCCCGATAGGAATCAGCAATATCATCACAAAATTTATTTGTTTTAAGCAAGGCATTTGATAAAGCCATTTTATAATAATTGAGAGACAACTCATATTTCCCAAGGTAAAAATAATTTGTACCTAAATCATAATATGATTTTGTAAGAGTTGTGTCATTTTTTCCATTGATATTTTTCTTCAATTTGATTGATTCATTTAATAAATCAATGGATTTCATGAAATCATGCTGATGTATTGATATTGATCCTTTAACATGAAGGACTTCGGCATATAAAAAACTATTGGTATCTGAATATGAGCGAATAATATTTTCAGCTTCAGATATATTTTTCTTGGCTCTAATTATATCGTCTTGTAAGGTATAAATATTGCTTACTTTAATTAAACAATTTGCTTGTGTTTCCCAATCGTTTAATAAAATAGAATTCCTTTCTGATTTTATATAATAAAAAAGGGAACTATCATAGTTACCTTGGCCTTCAAATAATTTTGCTTTTAATAGAAGTTTTGATGTTTTAAGAGAATCTATTTCATTAGGAATTATTGAATTAGAAGATTTGATTTCGATACAAAAAAATAATAGTAAAAATACAAGAGTTTGAATAAACTTAAAGAGTTTCCAATAAATCATTATATCGCTATTTGTTCAGGTAAATGATACTCTGAAAAAAACATTGCAAATTAAAATAAATATTTAAATAAAAAGCAAAAAAGAGAGTTATTCTTACCCTAAAAAACAATATAAAATATAACTAAATGTTTTTTAGTTTATAGAAGAACGTTTTTTAATAAAATGTTTTTTTACACCGGAGTTAACATTTTATAGGCCAAAGAAAAACCCATGAAAGTTCAATATTTTGACTTTCATGGGTTTTTTCTATAATGAATAAAACTATTTAAAAAAACTTAATTATCTTTTTATTATCATTGAACCATTTTCAGTATAGTTTGATTGCCCATTAACACTTAATTTATAGAAATATATTCCTGTCTCTAATGATGAACCATCGAATTTTATATTTTGAATTCCAGCCGATTTAATAGATTCAGGTACATTAAATACTTCACGGCCGGTTAAATCAAATACTGTTAAACAAACCTTTGCATCACTTATCAGTTCGTATTGAATAGCTGTGAATCTTTCAAAAGGATTTGGGAAATTAAAGGCCTTGTTTTCAGAACTGGAAATAACATTGAAATTGGGAATATTTAATGTTACCTCAGGAATTTTCCTTCCTTTTAGATCAGTAAAATGGCTTTCATTATTTATTGCAAAGTTTATTTTTTCGCCAAGAGTATTTGATTTTACAATGAAAGTAATGTCAATAATACTTTCATTATATGGGATTTTTAGGTCAGAAAAATTCAAATCTAACCAGGAAATCTTTAATTCATTATTTGAGATACAGAAATTAACATCTGCAAAGGATGATGTAACATTTGTTATCTCAATCAAATCAGAAGGATATTCGAAGGAGAGCCCAATGCTACTGATTTCAATATCTTCTTTAGTTCTAACAGGAAAAGTATATTCAATACTTGTAGAAACGCTTTTTGAAATATTTGATATAAGTGCTACATAAGAATTGAAATTTTTGTTTGGATCGTAACTTTGATTAGGGTCAGCAACAACATTACCACTAGGACCAGTAACATCTTTTGATTTACCTTCTTCAACTGTAATGTTTAATGTTTCAAACACCCAATCGCCTGTAGGGAAAGTTTGGCCATGTAAATACCAATAAGTTACTATTGCGAATATATCATCATAATTTAGTTCTCCATCTCCATTCACATCACCGGCCATAATGGATAAGGAATCCAAGGGCTGGTATCCTTGTATGTATAATAATATTAAAAAGGCATCTTCCATATCAATTCCTCCCGGTTCAATTTCTGTTGAAGCATTAATTAAATATTCGCCTTCAGTAAGGTTT
>CAZBSL010000065.1:8013-13327 GCA_964494265.1 uncultured Bacteroidales bacterium | reverse complement strand
AGTAATTCCGTTAAAATAAATACATCTGATTATATTAAAGGAATGTATTTAGTCCGGATTAACACAATCAACGGAACTTCTACAAAAAGATTAGTGATTCAATAAAATTCAATCTTAAATATACTTAAGAAAGCTGCCGGATTAATTTCAAGCAGCTTTCTTTAATTTAAAATGAAACAATTATATCAATTTCAAATCTATAAGACAGGACTTTATAGTTTCAAAAGTATCTTCAATATCATTATCAAGCCCAACTGAAAATCTCACCAGGCCTTCAGATAATCCCATCTTTTTTTGATCTTCGATAGGTACTTCAGATGATGTTGATTTTCCGGAATTACTGAATAATGTTTTAAAATATCCTAAACTTACCGCAAGGTATCCAACGCCTCGCTCTTCCATTTTTTCCATAAGCAAAGCAGATCTTTCAGCAGTTTCCATATCGATAGAAAGCATTCCACCATATCCGAATTCCTTATTCATTAATTTGCTTATAAGCTCAAAACCACGATGTTCTTCTAAGCCGGGATAAACAACTTTTAAACCAATTTCTTTAAATTTCTTGGCTAAATACATAGCATTCAAACTGTGTTGTTTCATCCTAATATGAAGTGTATAAATATTTTTTAATATTGAAGAAGACCTCAAGGGATCAAGCACTGGGCCAAGCAACATCGAAGTACCATCGTTTACATCAATCAACGAACTGATAAAATCAACATCTCCGCAAATAGCACCTGCAACACAATCATTTTTTCCGTTTACGAACTTTGTCAGACTATAAACAACGATGTCTGCTCCAAGTTTTGCCGGACTTACTATCATTGGAGTGAAAGTATTGTCAACAACAAGCTTAATATTTTTTGATTTAGCAATTTTTGAAAGTTCCGGAATATCGGAAATATTCAACAACGGATTTGTTACGGTTTCCGTATAAATCATTTTTGTGTTAGGCTTAATTGCTGTTTTAACTGCATTTAAATCTGTTATATCAACAAATGTAACTTCAATATTAAATTTCTTAATATAATTTTTCAAAAATGCATACGTTCCACCATAAGTTGTTCGGCTTGTAATGATATGATCACCTGCATTACACAATTGTAAAAACACATTTGTAATAGCTCCCATACCTGAAGCTGTAACCCAAGCAGCTTCCGTACCTTCCATAGCCGCCATTGCATCTGCTAAATATTTATTGCTCGGATTCCAATGCCTTGAATACAAAAAGCAACCTTCGGCCTCACCGTGAAAAGTTTCAAGCATTGTTTTTGCCTGCATAAAAGTAAAAGTAGCCGAATCTGTTATTGAAGGATTAACACCTCCAAACTCTCCAAAATGTTTTAATTTTTGAATTTCTTTAGAAGGATCAAATTTCATAATCTATAATATTTTAATTATTAATTTTAATTTATTTATTAAAGATTGCAAAATTATAAATTATTTATAAAACCAAGCTTAAAAATTGTTAATTATTACTCTTTTTGGATTAATAGTTATAATATAAAACTTAAAAAGATTATTTTGTTATATATAATTTATTTACTATATATTTAAAAATCATACTTCATGATTTTATTAATTCTAAAATCAACAACAATAATTGATTTTTTTTGTATGAATTTAAGATAAATTTATAAATTTATAAATTTATATTCGAACCTACCACAAATTTCCAATTTCAATTTCCAACAACAATGATTTTCTTTAGCAGGCTCTCATTAGCGGATTTCAAATTCAAATAATACATTCCCGAGGAAACTATGCAATTGTTATTATCTCTTAAATCCCATTTAATTGTATGACTACCTTTTCCTAATTTCTCAAATGACTTAATAATTTCACCATTCAAGTTATAAATTATCAATTTGGAATTTGAATCTTCAGATATTACAACTTTTAATAAAGTTTTATTTTTAACAGGATTAGGTGTATTTTGAAAAAGAAAATTGCGTTGAGGATTTGTATTCTCCTCTATGGATGCTAATGGATTTTGTATTTTAAACAGCCAAACATTATAATCGCCAGAATTGTTAGAGCCTGTATGTCCGGTTACTACAAATCCTCCATCCTTTGTACAACAAATTGAATGGGCCCAATCGGAATTCATTCCTCCATATTCTTCTTTCCAAATTTCATTTCCATTAGGATCAACAAGAAATAATAATGCTTCATTTTTTCGTCCCAAACGTATTTTTGTATGCCCGCAAACCAAAAAATTTCCATTATCTGTTTCAATAACATCTTTAGCATAATCATAAAAATTATCGGAACCTTCGTATGTATTATTCCATATTTTAACACCTTCCGAATCTGTTTTAACTAAATAGGCTTCAAGCAAATCAGAGCTTGTATCGCTATGGCCTGCAATGATAAAGCCACCATCGCTTGTTTCTTTAAACGAAAAAGCATCCTGGCATCTTGAGTCGCCATAAGTTTTGTTCCAAATTTCATTTCCATCGGAATCGGTTTTTATTAGATAGATATCTCTTTTGCCCGCTCCATACGAACCTGTACAACCCATTACTGCATAATTTCCATCACTTAATTCAGCAATTTTTCTACCCAGCTCGGAAGCAGATCCGCCAAAAGTTTTCGACCATATTTCGTTACCGTTTTCATTGAGTTTTAAAACATAAATATCATCTTCGCCTGCTCCAAACGATTCGGTATAACCGCAAACAAGTAATTTTTCGTCAGATGTTTCACAAATTGAGCTTGCAATATCAAGGCCTGTGCCACCATAAGTTTTTCTCCAAACTTGCTGTCCATGTGAATTAACTTTTATAACAAAAAAATCTTCCAATCCGTTTCCTTCCGAACTTGTTAGTCCGCAAATTGCGTAGCCACCTCCTTGCAATTCACAAACCGAATTCCCGTATTCCCAGCCATTACCGCCAATTCCCGAGCTCCATTCGGTGTTGCCTTCCGAGTCGGTTTTTATCAACATTAATACGGTATTGAAACCCGGTATTGTTAAATGACCACATACCAAAAAACCGTCATCACTTGTTATAATTACAGATCGGCCTCCCTCTGAATGTTCGCCACCAATTTCCTTTGACCATAACAAATCATTTTTGAAACCCTCATTATTTGAAGTATTTTTGATAGGAAAAAATTGCATATCGCCTTTATTTCCCATGCCGATTAATGCAGTAAGAATGGCTTCAATATTTTGATAATGAAAATATCGGCCTTTTGTTGAAGTTACAATGTTGTCATCTATTACAGGAGGAATTTCGGGACCGAGATAATTGGCTCCGGCAGCAATATACTCAGACGAAAAATTTGATTTCCCTGTTACATTTACACCATTAATTATATCAGCCGCTGCCAAAACCCTAACACCGGCACATGTTGCCCAAATTACCATATTATTGTAGTTTGCCTGAACAAATAAATTCATTGCTTCCTGACTATTAAGAATATCGCCATAGGCATTTCCAGTTGAACTTGAGTTCATCAATACCAATACATCCCAATTTGTAACATCATCAATATCTTGAATTAATGTATCAACCTGAAAATTTATATGGCCTAAAGGTTTTGGCCACGAACAAGTATTAATAATTTCTGTTAGACCTGTAAAAGTAACATCCCAGCCTAAAAACTCTAAATCATCGAAAGCGAAATTGAAATTTCCTCCCAAATTATTTGGCAAAATGACAAGAATTTTTGTTGTTCCATCATTTTCATTAATCGATTGTGAAAATGATAAAAAGGAAGAAAACAATAAGATTATTATGATTAATTTATTTATATTTTTCATTTATGGTATTTTTATTTAGTTTATTTTTAACATTTTAGATATAATTTCCGTTTTATCAAATTTGATTCTATAATAATAAATTCCAGATTCAATTTCTAAGCCATTACTAATCTTTCCATTCCAATTAATGGTTTGAAATCCTTTTTCGAGTTTTGTATCAATTAAAGTTGCAAGCAAATTACCCGAGATATTGAAAATTGATAATTCAACATGTGAAATTTCGGGAAGCAAAAAACAAATTGTTGTTTCCGAGCTAAACGGATTTGGAAAATTCATCAAATTTATACTTTTATTATCAGAATCTTCAAGTTCAAAAATTGTTTGAGGAGGGTCAAGATTTTTTCCTTGACACCAGTTTACATTGGATAAAATTCCATTGTTTGAATTTTCTGATAAATCTGTAATTTCCGGGCCATAGCCTTCATTCATTTTCCAATAAGCTACTAAGCCAATTTCATCTCCATTTAAATACATATTCATATCATCAATAATATCTGCATATTCACGAACAATATTCCAAACTCTTACTTCATCAATAATTCCATCAAATGCACCAAATGCATAAGATGTTGAATTCCCGACCATAAAATCATAAGCACTATTATCAGCAATATTTCCCGACAAGGGATTAATAAACTCCAATTCCTGTTCAATTCCGTCAACATATACTGTTAGGCCACTATCTCCATTAAATGTTACTGCAAGATGTTGCCATTGGTTTAGCATTATTGAATTTTGGGGAGTATTTGCAATGCTGACACTACCATTATCATGTTTAAGTTGAATAACAATACTGGTGTCGTTCAAATTGTTATAAGTAGCTACAAGGTAAACAACAATTTTGTTTTTATCAAAAATTCTACCCAAGCCCAGGTTTGGGGATTCGCCAAGCGAATTTGGATTTATCCAGGTTTCAAGCGTAAAAGATTCAGTTAAATTGATTGAAGCCGAAGCCGGAACCTTTGCATTTCCGTCTTCGCTGCTTAAAAATTGCAATGCACTTTCGCCATCAAAAACTTTTACATAATTGTTATAGCATATTGTTTTAACAAACGAATTAGTTTGGACTTTAAGGCTTACGGTATTTAAACCCGGTAATTCATAAACCCATTGAGGATTTTGTAGATATGAATCAATAATTCCGTCGTTTTCAAAATCCCATGCTCTTTCAATTATGGGCTCATCAAAGCGGCAGGAATCATAGAATTGCACTGTTAGCGGGAAATGTCCCGAATTTGGAATACCGGAAAATGAGGCTTGATAAAGAGAATTTTCCCACCAACGTAAATCGTCATTTGCATAATTAGCTCCCAGAATATCAAGGTCGCCATCCGAATCCAAATCAATTGGAAAAATTGTTATCATTTCATAAGCGGTTTCGCAGAAAACATCGCCGGTAAAATTCTGATTTCCGTCGTTTTCAAAAACCGCAACATACCCACCTATCCATGCAATTGCCAAAATGTCCAAATCATCGTCATGATCAATATCAGAGATTCGAACTGAGATAGCACCCGCATAATATGACTGAATAATATGTTT
>CAZBSL010000065.1:0-7913 GCA_964494265.1 uncultured Bacteroidales bacterium | reverse complement strand
TATCAGAGATTCGAACTGAGATAGCACCCGCATAATATGACTGAATAATATGTTTTGAGAAATTATTATTTCCATCATTTTCAAACCAGGCAACCTGATTTGCACTTACTGAAGTGGCTGCAAGATCAATATCCCCATCTTTATCAATATCAGCAGCTTTTACCGAACTTGGTTCGCCCCAATTTGAATCAAGAATATTTTCCGAAAAATTTTGATCACCATCGTTTTCAAACCAAATTACCTGGCCGGCTTTTGCTGTACCGATAACATCCATATCGCCATCACGATCAACATCATAAGCAGTCTGATAACGTGGCCAATACCAATTATTCTTTAAACTACGTTCAGTAAAATTCTGATTACCGTCATTTTCGAACCAGGAAATCATATTTCCGGGTGAGCCGGTGGATGCCAGAATATCAGTATCTCCATCTCCATCAATATCCAAATCGGTGCTATCGAAATGATTATAAACCATAACAAAATTTGCACTCCTCCAACCCTCTACGACAATATGCTGAGTAAAATTTCCAATACCATCGTTTTCAAACCAATAAATTTTATTCCCTGATTTTGAAGCAACAACAACATCGAAATCTTCATCGCTATCAATATGGCCGACATCTACAACAGAAGCCTGAGGAAAATTAGTAATAATTTCATGTTTAATAAAATTTTGACTGCCGTCATTTTCAAACCAGCAAACGTAGCCTCCGTCAAAGCTTGTTGCTACAAAATCTTTATCGCTATCCCCGTCTAAATCAATGCCGACAATCCCGCAAGCATTATTATAATTCTTTAAAATTACATGCTCTGTTAATAAATCACCAGCTTGGGAATAAGCTGATGTAGAAAAAAATGCTATTAGAAGTATTAACAGAAGCCGCTTTGAATACTCTAAAATTTGATTGTTTTTAAATTGTGTTTTCATAGTTTGGTGTTTTTAAATATTTATTTTGTGTGTGTTCATATTAAATCATTACAAAAATAATTCCCAAACAATTCCCTCAATTCAAATAATATATATAATCAGCAAACAAATAGATGAAATGGTTTTGTCGATTTAAACCATAATATTGAATAATATTTGCAAAATTTTGTAACAATAATTGAAATTTGCAGTACTTTTAATTTTTCTGTAATGAATCAAAAAAAAAGACATATTAATATTTTACCCAACAGGATATTGAAACATACAATATTTTGGATAATTATTATTCTGTTTTTCACTATTCTTCCATTAACCTACGGGGCCGATTTTTTTTCAACATTAATTGGGAACTTAATATATATTCCTGTTGATATTATATTTACATATTTTCTAATTTATTTTATTGTTCCAAAATATTTATTCAAAAGAAATTATTTTGGATTTGCCATTAGCTTATGCATTTTGTATTTAGCTTGTTTTGGTTTTTCTCTAATTATTAATATTATAAGTTCTATTCCTGATAAACAATTCAATTTAACTCAAATTCCATATAAGTTTTTTAATACGGTTCTGATTTTAACTTTTATTGGCGGAATTGCATCATTTTATAAAATATCAATCTATAATCAGAAGATACAAGCTGATCATGAACACATGGAAAAACAATTTCTACAAAGTGAATTAAATTTATTAAGGTCGCAAATCAATCCACATTTTCTATTTAATACTTTGAACAATATTGATGAAATGATTTTTCAAGACAAAGAAAAAGCGTCGAGATACATTTTTCTTCTCTCAAATATAATGCGTTATATGCTTTCGGAAGTTAACAAGGAATTTTCGTTTCTAAAAGATGAGATACAATATATTAAAGATTTTCTCGAATTATCATCATATAGTTTTCCTCATAATAATTTTATAAATTTGGAGATAACCGGCTCGGTCAATCAAAAAAAAGTCCCAACATTAATTTTTATTCCTATTATTGAAAATGCAATAAAACACAGCAATAAACAGATTGAAGACATTGGTATTGATATGAAAATTGATATTTCAAAATCAAACATTTCACTAAAATCCGAAAACTTCATTAGAACAAATCATAGTAATTCGAATAATATAAATGGTTTTGGTTTGAAAAATTTAGAAAAAAGGCTTGATTTAATTTATGGTAGAAACTATATGCTGAAACATACCAAAACAGAAAACAAATATGTTATAACTTTTCAAATACCTTTTTTATGAAAATGAATTGCATAGCTATTGATGATGAACAATTAGCGCTAAAAAAGTTGATTAGGTATTCGGAAAAACTTGACTATCTGAAAATGAAGGGTACATTTACAAATCCACTCGATGGTTTGTATTTTTTGAAAAACAATGAAGTCGATATAATTTTTCTCGACATTCAAATGGATGGATTTTCCGGAATCGAATTTCTTGAGGTTTGCAAAAACCTCCCGTATATAATAATAACCTCTGCCTACGATTCTTATGCTATAAAAAGCTATGAGTTTAACGTAATCGATTATTTGCTAAAACCTATACAGTTTCCTCGTTTTGTAAAAGCAGTTGAAAAGGTTTATTCGTTCTATAAAAAAGATTTGCAAGCTAATACGAAAAATATTGTAGATAGAGTGAGTAATAGTATTTTAATAAAATCGGGAAGAGAAACCATTAAAGTAAATACCGACGAAATTTTATATATTGAAGGAATGAAAGATTATTTATCTTTAGTTACAAAAGAGAAAAAAATTCTTACTTTAATGAATTTCAAAGACATACTTGACGAACTTGACTCCAATAAATTTTGCCGTATTCACAAATCATATATAGTCCCGTTTTCTAAAATCGAAGCCGTTACAAATAATTCGGTAAAAATTTCAGGAAATTGTTTACCTATTAGCAATTCATACAAACATGAATTTAATAATAAATTTGAAAGATACAGAATTTTAATGGATTAAATAACTTTCAGATTCCCAGGCTTGTATAAGTAGAAATTGTCCTTTCCTGAAATAGTTTTTAACATTTTTTTTATTATAAAACTAATCATCTTTCTGTTTATCTTATTATTATGTTAACATAAGTAGGTATTGTAACAAAATGTTAATAATTATTTATTTTTTTTAGAAAAAAAAATTTATATTTTTGTATCAGTAAAAAAGATAAATTTTTATTAAACACTAAAATTAATTGCTTATGAAAAAAACAAACAAATTATTAATGATCGCAGCATTAGTTTTATTCTCTGTTGCAACTTTTGGACAGAGCGTTACAACTGCGGGTATTACCGGAAAAGTTACTGATGTTGATGGTGAAGGATTAATTGGAGCAACCATTATGGTTATCGAAGAATCAACAGGAACACAGTATGGTACAATTGCTGACTTGAAGGGTTTCTATCATATTCCAAATATGAATATTGGCGGGCCTTATAAAATTACATTTTCTTATATTGGCTTTAAATCCTTTGAAAAAGATAATGTTTACCTTACCTTAGGTCAAACACTAAGAATTAATTCTACTTTGAGTGAGACTGAATTAGAATTAGAAGGAGTTGAAGTTATTGCCTATACGAATGATATTTTCGATGGAAACAGAACCGGTGCCGAGACAGTTGTTTCAAAAGGCGAAATTCAAGAAATGCCTACATTGAACAGAAGTTTATCAGATTATGTTAGATTAACACCTCAGTCATCAATAACCGGAGGTGGTGGTATTTCTATTGCCGGAATGAATAACCGGTATAATACTATTTCGATTGATGGGGCCGTTAACAATGATGTTTTTGGATTAGCTGCATCCGGAACAAATGGAGGTCAGACAGGTGCAACCGCAATTTCTATGGATGCTATTGATGAATTTCAAATTGTTCTTGCTCCTTACGATGTTAGGCAAGGTGGATTTGCCGGAGCAAGTATCAATGCTGTTACAAGAAGAGGAAGCAACAGTTTTGACGGTTCAGCATATTTCTTGTATAGAAACCAAAATTTCGCCGGTAAAACCCCTGGCAAAATTGAAGTTGATGAAAGAAAAAAACTCGAAGACTTTACAGCTAAGACTTATGGTTTAAGAATTGGAGGCCCAATAATCGAAAACAAATTATTCTTCTTCTTAAGCGCTGAGTTTCAAAGAGAGGAGACTCCTCAGCCTTACAACCTTTCAGAATATAAGGGAGACTCAAATTCAGAAGATTTGAATTTATTAGCAGATAAAATCAGTTCATATGGATATGATCCCGGCAGTTTCCTTGATAAAATAGTTAAACTTAATAGTGATAAAATACTTGCAAGAATTGATTGGAATATAAATGACCATCATAAATTAATGCTGAGACACAGTTACGTGAAAAGTACTGCCACTGAGCCATACAGGTCATCAACTACACAAATATATTTCAATAATTACGGAGAGTATTTCCCAAGCACAACTAATTCATTTGCTGCTGAATTAAAAAGTAATTGGAATAAATGCTCAAATGACCTGATTATAGGTTATACTACTGTTAGAGATAACAGGGATCCAATTGGTGAGAAATTTCCTGCTGTTAGAATATATGATGGACAAGGTACTATCTATTTCGGATCCGAACCTTATTCAACAGGTAACCAGCTTAATCAGGATATTCTTACTATTAACAATAACTTTACTTTATACAAAGGAGCCCATACTTTGACATTTGGTGCTTCAGGTGAACTTAGTAAAACATATAATTTATTCATGCGTAAAGCATTTGGTGAATACAGGTTTGCTTCAATAGACAAATTCCTGAATAATGAAACTGAGCCTGCTCTCCAATATGAAAGAGGATATTCATTGGTAGATGATGTCGTTGGCGATGGTTCATCTGCTGCAGCTGATTTTCGCACATTAAAAGTCGGATTTCACGTTCAGGATGAATGGTTAATTTCCGACAATTTCAAAATAACTGCTGGCGTAAGATTTGAAATTCCTTATTACTTAGATCAACCAAACGCTCATGGACATGAAGCTGTCTGGGAAGGATTTAATGATACTACATTAGCTAAAATTGAAGCTTATGGATATGACATGCAAGGTGCTGAAGCCGGAAAAATGCCCAAATCACAGTTAATGATTAATCCAAGACTCGGATTCAACTGGGATGTTAATGGAGACCAATCATGTCAGGTTCGTGGAGGTATAGGAACTTTTACCAGTCGTCTGCCACTCGTATGGCCTGGTGGTGCATATACCAATAATGGTGTTACCGTTGGTGGTGTGTATTATAAAAGTTCATGGGGAATACCAATTATGTTCAGACCTAAATGGAATAACCAATACACAGCTCAGGATTTTGGACAAACCGATCCAATACCCTCCGGACAAATGGACCTCTTTGCAAAGGATTTCAAATACCCACAGATACTCAGAACAAGTTTGGCTGTTGATAAAAAATTGCCATGGGGATTAATTGGTACTGTTGAGGCAATTTATACAAAGATTATTAACAATGTGCATTATCAAAATGTGAATGAAACCCCATCTGGAGGTAAGTACTTAACAGGAACACCTGATCATAGGCCTCTATATCCAGGATCTAAGATTGAATCTGCTTACACAAGAATTATTCTTGGTACAAATTCAAATTTGGGATATGCTTATGATTTAACCTTCCAATTAGCAAAACGAGAAACTAAGGGATTTTCAGGAAGCATAGCTTATACTTTTGGTCGTTCAATGGCAGTTAATGATGGTACTTCGTCACAAAACTCATCACAATGGAGATATATGGAGAATGTTAAAGGCCTTAACCATCTCAGTCTTGCTTACTCCGACTTCGATCTTGGATCTAGAGTTATCGCATTCTTTGCATACCATAAAGAATATGCTAATCATTTTGGAACATCAATAAGTTTATACTTTAACGGAGAATCTGGACAGAGATATTCTTACGTTTACAATGATTATGGTGATTTAAACGGTGAAGGAGAAAATGCAGGGAACTTAATCTATATTCCAAAAAACAAAAGTGATATTGTTTTAGTAGATATCGGTGTACCAACTGATGCCGATTATGTTTCTGCTGACCAACAATGGAATAATTTGAATTCTTTAATTGAAAGTGATAAATACCTCAAAAATAATCGTGGTGATTACGCTGAAAGAAATGGTGCAAGACTACCATTCGTAGGTACTTTCGATCTTAGAATTGCTCAGGATTTTTACATAAATGTTGGTGAAACCGTCAATACTCTACAAGTGTCTTTTGATATTTTCAACTTTGCAAACTTGTTAAACAAAGATTGGGGTACAAAAAGATATATATCAAACAATGCTTATCAATTAATCAAATTCAAAGGATTTGAAGATGATGGCACTACTCCAAAATTTAATTACACTGGACCTACTGATGTTGATGATGTTTACAGTATAGATGATGCCGGTGTGTTTAGCTCAAGATGGCAAGCACAAATCGGAATTCGTTACATATTCGGAAAACGTTAATCTTGCAAATCAGAATTATAAAGCCGCTTCTAAGGAAGTGGCTTTTTTTTTGTATTTTTGAAAAAAAATCTAATGAAGCATCTCATAAAAAAATCATGTTAAAAATAAATTTTAAAGCCTTAATAATCAACATTTATAAAAATACAAACAGATGAAAAAGTATAATAGTTTAACTTTTTTAAGTATAGTTTTCTTTATAGTTTTGGGGTTTAATTATTCATGTAAAAACCCAAAACAAACAGAAAAAGAACCTTATGTTGTAATGCTTTCGGTTGATGGTTTCAGGTGGGATTATCCCGATAAAGTTCCAACACCAAACCTTGATTATATTGCTGAAAACGGCGTAAAAGCAAAATCTTTAAAGCCTGCCTTCCCAACAAAAACCTTCCCTAATCATTATTCAATGGCAACGGGTTTATATCCCGATCATCATGGAATTGTTTTAAATAGCTTTTATGATGAAGAAATGGATAAGTATTATGCAATAAGAAATCGCGAAGCTGTTGAAAATCCTGATTTCTATGATGGGGAACCGATTTGGGTAACTGCTGAAAACCAGAATATCACTTCTGCTTCATATTTTTGGGTGGGCTCGGAATCAGCAGTCAAAGGTGTAAGCCCGACTTATTGGAAAAAATACGATCATAGGTTTCCTTTCGAGCAAAGGCTGGATAGTGTAATTGCTTGGTTACAACTTCCTGAAGAAGAAAGGCCTCATCTAATTTTATGGTACATCCATGAGCCTGATAGCAAGGGTCATCGCTTTGGGCCAGATAGCAAAGAAATTGAAGATTGTGTTGTTTATCTCGATAGTTTGATTGGAGTGTTTATTACAAAAATCGAAGAATTACCTTATAATGATGAAATAAACGTAATTGTAACTTCCGATCATGGAATGTGTGCCATTAGCAAAGACAGAACTGTTTACTTGCATGACTATGTTGACAAGGAATGGATTGATATCATTCAAGGATATAATCCGAATTATAATATCAAGGCAAAACAAGAGTTTTATGATACTTTATATACAGTTTTAAAAAGTATTCCTCATATTAAAGCATGGAAAAATACTGAGGTTCCCAAAAAATTCCATTACGGAACTCATCCTCGTGTGATGGATTTTGTCGTTCTTGCCGACAGTAGCTGGAGTGTTCGCCTCGAAGGAGAAAGAGCAAAAGACGGGGGAACTCACGGCTATGACAATGACAATACTGATATGCATGCAATTTTTTATGCTTTCGGCCCTGATTTTAAAAAAGGATATATTCAGAACACTTTTAATAATATTGACATCTATCCTTTGATTACAAACATATTAAATTTAGAACCAGCTAAAATTGACGGAGAATTTGAGAACGTGAAAATGATGTTGATTGAGTAGTGCAAGGAATAATTAGTTACTAATTTTTATACTTTTGTTTCCCAAAAATAGATTAAATGACAAATGAACCAATAATCCATCTTGAAAATGTTTCGGTTTTTCAGAAGAAAATATTGATACTCTCAAGGGTGA
>CAZBSL010000064.1:11342-13360 GCA_964494265.1 uncultured Bacteroidales bacterium | reverse complement strand
AAAAAAGCATTGCTTTTTAAAAGTACTGCAACATGGTGTGGTCCATGTGGTTGGTATTATTATGTTACCGATTCTATATACAATAATCATAGCGACAGCATATTATTTTTAAATGGTCATGTTGCTACCAGCGCAGTTGGTGACCCATATTCAGGCCCAATGCATAATTTATTAAACGCAGAACCAGGCAATTCGGGAATTCCACATTATAGTGTTGCCGGACAATGGGTAGATATCTGGCCACCAACTTATGATGAATTAATGGGTGCGGCAGAAATATTTTTCAGTCAAGCAATTATTGCCAATATTGCATTTAATTACGAAATTGTAGACAATAATATTACTGTCAGCACAACAACGGAGTTTTTTCAAGATGCTGAAGGTGATTTCCTGGTTGGAGCTATGATTGTTGAAAATAATATTATGACCTATCAAAATACAGGTGATGAATATGTTGATATGCTTCAACATCGAATACAAAGAACAGTTTTAGGAGATCAAAACACTTATAGTTTCGGTAAATTATGGGCTGATGAAATTGCCAGCGGACCAGTTACTGCAGGAACCAAATTTGACCATTTATTAAGCGGCACTTTAAATCCAGATTGGAATTATGATGAGCTTGAAGTAATCGTTGTAATTTGGTTGAGGCCAACCGGCACCGAAGAACATTTTGCTTTAAGCAGCGAAGATGTAGAAGCCGGCAATTCAGGTAATTCACAGGAAATTGATCTGGATCTCGGATATCAGTTTGTTTCCTCAAATCTATCTCCTGAAAATTCTAATATGATTGAAGTTTTAGAAAATAATTTAAACGATAATCTTGACTTTGTCAGGAATTCGCAAGGAAATATGTTGAGAAAAATTGGCCCGAATTGGGTAAATAATATTGGCGACTGGATAAGTACAGAAGGTTATCTTTTTAAAATGGCCGGTGATGATATGGTAACAATTAATGGTACATCTGTTGATCCTCAAACATCAATTGACTTACATACCGGCTATCAATTTGTAAGTTATTTTCCAACCATGGTTTTGAATGCTCTCGATGCATTTGAAATCATATTAACCGTTAATCTTGGTTTTATCAGAAATTCAAATGGGAATGTGTTGAGAAAAATCGGCCCGAATTGGGTGAATGGTATTGGCGATGTAAGCCCAGGTGAAGGTTACCTGATCAAAATGCTTGCCGATGATATAATTAATTTATAATATTTCCAAAAACGCAAGAGCCAATTCAATTGAAAAACCTAAAGCTGTTCATTTTAATTTTGAAGGAGGTAATGCTGCCGATCCGGTTTACACTTTATATGTTTCGGGATTGGAAATAGGTGATGAAGTTGCTGCTTTCGACGGAGAAAAAATTATTGGTTCAACTAAAATAATATCGAATAATATATTTGAAAATGAACTTCCTGCTTTTAGTACCTTAACTGATGGTAAGGGTTATATTAAAGGAAATCCCATAATCCTAAAAGCTTGGAGTAATGCTTCAAAGAATGTCGAAGATACTGAATTTACAATTGATAATATTTCAGGAGCATATATTGAAAATGTTTACCCTGCATATGATGGGCAATTTAGTGTCGTCAATATTACAAAATCAACTGAAAAAGAGAATTTGATTGCAATTTTCCCAAATCCTGCAGAAGATGTAATAAATATCTCCTGTTCTGATCCAACTAAAAATATTACTATTTTCAATCTTTGTGGACAATCAATTTATCAGGGTAATAATTCTATTATCAATACAAGTAATTTTAAATCGGGTATTTATATAATTAAAGTTGAAACCAGGGATTATTCAATAAGCGAAAAAATTACAATTAAATAATTCATCTTCTCAGTAAGAAATAAGGCTGTTTTCTTAGGAAGGCAGCCTTTGTTTGTTTGAGTCTTTCCATAATTCTTGAATTTGGGATTTTCGGGTAAGCAATAATTAGTTTTCTCTGAAATCAGGCAATATTCGTCATAAAAATGAATAAATCATCTTCGGCGTTTAGGTTGAGTTTTTTTCT
>CAZBSL010000064.1:0-11242 GCA_964494265.1 uncultured Bacteroidales bacterium | reverse complement strand
TATTCGTCATAAAAATGAATAAATCATCTTCGGCGTTTAGGTTGAGTTTTTTTCTAAGCCGGTTACGTCTTTTATTTACTGCCAAATGTGTTATATTTAATATAGTAGCAATTTCTTTTGATGTAAGGTTTATTCTAAGGTAGGCGCAAAGTTTAAGTTCATCGCTCGTAAGATCAGGGTAATTTTTTTTCAGTCCGGAAAAAAAATCTTGATGAACTTGTTCAAAATGTATTTTAAAAGTTTCCCAATCTTTATCAAGCTTTATATTGTTAATAATTTCATTAACCAAGCCACACAATTGATTTTTCCCTTTACCTTCATGTTCCGTTATATTTTTTTCCAATGAAGTTTTAATGCTATTTAGCATTTCGTTTTTGCTAATCAAATGTAAAGCAGATGTTGCAAGCTCTCTGTTTTTCTGATTTAATTCCGCATCAAGTTTTTCTTTTTGCAAACGGCTTATTTCTTCTCTTGCTTCAAACTCTTTGTTTTCATTTAATAAATTCTTGTTCTCAATTTCTTTCTTCTCCAATTCGAGCTTGTTAAGTTTATTCTGTTGTAAAAACAAGATTGTTTTTTGCTTTAATGTGCGACTTTTTAACATATAAGAGTAAACCATTAATAAAATAATTAATGATAATAAAATCAAAGTAATGAATAAAACAATTCTTTGATTTCTTTTTTCTTTTAACTCTCTTTCCGTTTCTTTTTGTAAAAACCTAAATTCCTGTTCTTTTTTTTCAATTTCATGACGAGTTTGTACTTCAAATATCTTTCTTTGTTTATCGATGTTAAAAATAACATCCTTTAAAGCATTATATTTCTCAAAATATTTATATGCCTCATTAATGTTTCCAATTTTTTTATATGCCTTATTTAAACCTAAGTATGCGTCTCTTAAAATAATGTTTCCTTTATTATTTTCTTTAAAATCATATTCGATAGTTTTTAGATAATTATCAATCGATCTTTTATAATCTCCCGTTTGAAAATAATAATTGCCAATACTTGAATAAGCTGCCGCTAATCTTTTGAAATGCTTACCATCCTCAAGAAGTTTTCTGCATTTTTCAATATATTCAAAAGCTTCATTATATTTCTTTTGAGTTAAATATATGTTTCCAATATTGTTAAAATTAGTAGCTAAGTAATAATTATTTTCAAATTCATTATTGATGGCTACTGCCCTAAAATAATATTGTAATGCTGTGTCGTACTCACCCTTAAAACGGAAAATTTCGCCAATGTTGTTGTATGAAGCAGCGGTTTCTTGTTTGGCTCCATTTTTTTTAAATGCTTCAAGGCTTTTCAGATAGAATTTATGAGCCTTATTATAATCACCCTGATCGTAGTATCCTCCCCCTATTTCCGAATAAATGTCCCCTGTTTTTTTGTCATATTTTTTTTCTGAGAAGTCTAATGCTTTCAAAAAAAATTCCAATGCAATATCAAAAACAAGTTTTTGCTTATAAATTTGACCTATTTTAAAGTTCGCATCGATCAACTTATCTTCAACCTCTAATTTTTTTATAATTTCAATATAGAGTTTGAATTGTTCGTATGCATCTCCAAAAGATTCGTTTGCAAGAAATATTTTGCCCAATTCAAAACGAATTTCAGCTTGCCCTTCCAAATCGTTTATGATTATTGCTTGTTGAATTTTGAGTTCTGCTTTCTCAATCTTTAGTGAAAGGCTATCTTTATAATATGAATCATTACAAAGTAATGACATAGAATAGCATATCAAGATCAACAAAAGGAATATGTTTTTTTGCTGCATGCTTAATTTACAATGATTTCAAATTATAAAAATACAAAAATACTATTTCTGAGAAATATATTTTCAAAACAACGAAAATGAAATGCATTCATAAAGAAAACTTTTTATTAGAACCAAGAGTTTAACATGCAAGTTTCTGAGAAAAAAATCAGAAAAAACAAAAAAATCTTTCCAAATTGTCACAAAAGCGTCGTTAATTTATACTTCTTAATATAAGAACTTTTATGATAGTTTTTAATAAAATATATCAACAGAATTATAAAATGGTTTTCCGTTTAGCATATAAACTTTTGAATAATAAGGAAAATGCAGCAGATATTAGCCAGGAAGTATTTATTAGTTTATATCATCAATTTAAGCAAAAAAAAGAAATTCATAACATAAGTTCATGGTTATATAAAGTTACTAGCAATCAATGCATGAGTTTTTACAATAAAAATAAAATAATTACAGGAAAACTTAATGATGAAGAAATAAGTGTTGAAACTCAAAAGGAAAAGAATTCGGAAATTTCTGAGGCGGTTAAAAAAATGAAACCACGAGACAATATTCTTCTGACACTGTACAGCGAAGACTTTTCATACAAAGAAATGGCAGAAATCACGGGTATAAAATTTTCATCTGTTGGAAAAACACTCTCAAGGGCATTAAACAAACTTAAAAATGAAATCGAATCAAAACAAAATTGATTGTATTACGGATGCAAGCTTGCAGATGTACATCGACAAAGAACTGCCGGTTGAGACCGTCATTTCTGTTGAACTGCATTTGAAAACATGTAAAAACTGCAGGCAGAGATTAGAAGATAAAAAGGAATTCATTGAAGATTTCAAAAATTCATGGCCTTCAATCCAGGAAAATAAAATTGAAATCGCTTCTTTTCGCAATTATATTAAAAGCGAACACTCTCCAATACTGCATTATTTAAAACAATGGAAATGGGCTGCTGCAGCCATACTTATCATTGGTTTGCTCACTATATTTCAAAAAACATCCAAACAATCGCAAACAGAAACACAATATATAATTTATGATTCACAAATGGAAATAGATGCCAACAAACCCTGGCATGAACAGGAAATGGAAGTATATTTTATTGAAGAAAAAAATAATTAACAATTAATTAAAACCTATATTTATGAAAACATTAAAATTAATAGCAATCTTATTAATGGTGACCGGAGGTATTAAAGCACAAAACCTGATAAATATTTATAAAAGGGGAAATGTAAAACTTGTTGCTGAATCCGATTTCGGAAAATCAAACGATTGGAATTCGGTTTTTAGTACTTATAAAGACACTATGTATCACAAGCATGTTGGAGCCAGAAAATCACTGGTTCTTTTGCCAGATGGATCGGTTATAGTTAACAATACTTACAGGGATTTCTTTACCCTATTCAATCCGGATGGAAATTTTTATAAAAACTTTAGTATAAGAAATTCATCGGATATTATACTCTCAACACCCTCTATAAAAGGTGTTCTTGATAATGAAATATTGTTCACAGGTGTTACAAATTATGGAAAAATGTTTTGTTGTGATATTAGTGGTAAGTTAATCAAAACTTTGGATGTTGATTATATGACCGGTGACATCATTCCCCTGCCAGGCCGAAAACTTGCCATTGTTGGTTGGGCAATTTGGGATACAAAATTCCGCGACTTTCTGGCCATCAAGGATTATGAAACGGGAGAAGAAAACATTATATGGAGTCATTTCACCGACAGGTCAAAAGATCAAGGTATTTCAGTTGAAGTATCGCAAAAAAATAATAAAAAAAGTATTATGAGCCTTCCTTCTTTGAGTGGAAATTTGGGAATACGGCCCAGACCTATGGTCAGGCTTACAATAGACAATGAAATAATGCTGGCTATCCCACCCACCGGTGAATTAATTTTCTTTGATTTGGATGGTAAAGAACTACGATCGACTTATGTGGGTTGGGAAAATGAACAAACTTCAGTAGAAGAACAGCAAGAGCTTTACGCAAAAAGTATGGTAAAATACAAACAAATTTCTGACAACAAACAATATATTGAACGATTTGGTAGTGAAGAAGCAAGCAGAATATCACAAGAACTGATAGAGAAACTCAAAAAAGAAAAAGAACTATATATGAAGCCCGAAGAACTACCTTTTATCTCAACCATTCTTCAGGATTCCGACAATAATTTATTGTTTTTTGAATACCCAAAAGAAAAAGGCTCAAACCAATTTAATGTATATGCTTTCAATCACGGTGGAAAGTTTGTTTGCAAATCATCTTTTGTATGCGATAATTACGATTTGATTATTAACTCAGAGCGATTGAAATTTTTCAAAGGATTCCTTTACGGTGTACAAAAACTGAAATCCTATAATGGAGTCCCGTTAAGGTTGGTTAAATTTCAACTGGAGACTGAGTAAAATGGATTGCTTCCAAAAAATAAAGCTGCTATTTTGAATATCATGTGAATTAAATTCCCATAGATTCATGCAGCAGAAAACAAAATGGTTTAATAAATTTCAAACTCATTTTTTTCCATTGCATCCTGAAAAGTTTTCTCTTTCAAATCATTAATCAATTTTACTTTTCGCCGGTTTACAATATAATTGATTATGTTTTCTTTCTCGAAGCTCAAAGGAGAAATACCATCCTTAATTTCAAAATTATCAAAATTAGCTATATATAAATAGGGCTTGTCTTCAATTTCAATATATCGGTTATTTTTCAAAAACACTTCATAATTATATGTTCTAATAGGAATTTCTTTAATCAATTCATCCAATAAAATCCACGATTCGTTGTCGAGAAAATATTTTGTTGCATAGAGGTTGCAGTACTTTTCCAATGAATCTCTAAATTTCAAAGAATCGGAACGAATGAAAAAACGAATTTTATCAATCTCAGGCGAGTCGGCATTAATTTTAACATAAGAAACCTTGACAATGTTATCTTTTAATTCAAAATTGTTTTTGTTTTTATTATAATATTCTTCGATTTCATCCTCAGTTACAATAGTATCCAATCTCTGTTCTATCAATAATGTTTCATATTTATAGATAATAAGCGAATTACGATAACCGTCTAATTGCCTTGAAAAATCTTTTTGTTCGCTTGTCAGGTTTTTCTTGGCATGTTTGAGAAGCAAAGTTTGCCGAATCCAATTATTGATGAAATTTTGTGATAAAATTATACTGTCTTTAACCGAAACACCCGGAATTATTATACCTTCCAATTCGGATGAATAGAGATATTCATCACCGACGCGGGCAAGAATTTCTTCAGAACCATTTCTGAAACCCGCTTGGCAAGAGAGTAAAAATAATAAACAAAAAAATAATAATTTTCTCAAGATCAAATTATTCTAAAGTAGAAAGAACTTTTTTATTAATCTTTACATTATATTTTTCTTTTAATAATTTTATCCATTCAGCCTCAAGATAGTTTTGATAATCGGCAATAATTAAGCCTCTTGCTTCATTCATTTCTTTAATCTGTGGCGGCAATACTTCACGAACAAGCACAAAACTTGTTTCTTCACCATTAATAATATCCTTTGAATTACCAACTTCCCATTCGATAGAGTCAATTATTTTGTTTTCGCCTTTTAAGAACTTTTCTGATTCAACAGCAACATTTGTTATTGAATCATTATTGTATAAAAGCAAAATTTCGTAGTCCGATACTTCCTCAAATACTTTTGCCTGTACATCATCTAAAATTTCAGGATCTCTGACTGTATAAACAGAAGCATCTAACCTTTCGTCCCACATATAATTATTTTTATTTTTGTTATAGAATTCTTTTAAACCGGTAGTGTCTTTTATTGCTTTCGACCAAACTTTTTCATCGGTTAATTCAAACAATAAAATTCCATCACGATATTCTTTCATCAATAAATCAAATTCGGGATAAGTTTTTTCGAGATTAGAATCAAAATAATCAAGGCATTTTTCATTTACAAATTTATCATATTCCTTATTAACATAAATATCAACTGCAACTCTTGTTTGATTCTTTTGATTAGCAAATAAATAGTCTGCAAAATCTTTCTGAGTATATTTTTTATTACCAATTTTGAAAAGAGTTTTTTCAAGGCCATCGGCATTGGAAATTTCCCATTTTCCAATTAAAATTGAAGAATCAACAACTGTGTAGAAAGAGTTTTTTGCTTTTGAATATTCTTTGAATTTAAAATCCTTTTTTATTTTCTCAACAATGATGTCTTTGCTTTTTTCGGCACGAGAATCTTTCAGTACTTTCTTCTTTAATTCATCCTTAATTTCATCATAGGGTTTAATGGGTTTTTTGCCTTTAAGCTGAACGATGTGCCATCCGTAAGCAGTCAATAATGGCTTTGCAATATCTCCACTATCGTTTAGTTGATAAACTATTTCGATGAATTCGGGAACCATACGGTTAACTCCAAACCAGGGCAGCAACCCTCCTGCTTTTGCCGATCCTTTATCTTCCGAATATTCTGAAACAGCATCAATATAAGATTTCCCGTCAAGGATTTCCTGATAAACTTTATTGGCTTTTTTCTCAACTCTTGCCGAGTCGGCAGCAGTTGCATTTGGTGGGATCATAAAATATATATGAGCAACCTGAGCTTGCCCCATAGCATTTTTCTTATCGTCTAATTTAATCAGGTGATAACCAAATTGAGTACGAATCGGTAAAGAAACATCACCAATTTCAGAATTATAAGCCCCGCTTTCAAAAGGATAAACCATATCGAAAACAGAAAAATATCCTAAATCACCTCTGTTTCCTCGCATAAATGGCCTTCTTCCGGTGGCTTCACGGTCTCTTGCCGAAGGATCTTCGGACATTTCAACCGCTAAATCTCCAAAATTTTCACCATTCATAATTCTGTTGCGAAAATCCATTACTTTATTATATGCAATTAAAGTGTCTTCAGGTGAGGCATTCTCATCAATTTTTATTAAAATATGGCTTGCCCTGACGTCTTTTTGCTTCCTGTCCCAGGCTTCGGCAAAAAGGTCTTCGTTAATGCTTTCGTCAACAAAATATGGTTTGGCAAGTTGCTCGCGATAACCATCCAACTCGCTGATGAATGCAGAATTTGTATCCATGCGAAGGTCTAAGGCTTCTTTTACTTTTAATTTAAAATTAATATAAAGATTAAGGTATTCTTCCATTGATTTTTTATCAATTACATCACCTTGAGAATTGCTTTTTTCATATACATTATAAAATTCTCCTACGGTGATATTTTCATCACCAATGCTTAGTAAAACTTTTTTGTTTTGAGCTAAGGAACTACTTGAAAAAAGTATGCTTATTGAAAGCATTAGAACCACGATTAAAGAACTTTTTAAAGTACTTTTAAAAATTTGAAACATATGTCTAATTGTTTAATTAATTTAATAATATTATAAAATTCCTGAGAAAACTTATACATTATTTTGATGAATAATTTGGAGCTTCTCTTGTTATTGAAATATCGTGAGGATGGCTTTCTACCATTCCTGCTGATGTAATTTTTATAAATTTTGCTTTTTGCAGATTTTCAATGTCCTGGGCACCTGCATAACCCATTCCTGCTCTTAAACCACCAATCATTTGATGAATTACTTCTGATAATGTTCCTTTATATGGAACTCTTCCTACAATACCTTCGGGAACCAATTTACTAATATCATCTTCAACATCTTGGAAATAACGATCTTTAGAACCTTTTTGCATTGCTTCAATTGAACCCATTCCACGATAGGTTTTATATTTACGGCCTTCGTAAATTATTGTTTCGCCAGGCGATTCGTCAACGCCTGCAAACAATGATCCGGCCATAATAGTATTTGCACCTGCGGCAATTGCCTTTACAATATCTCCGGTAAATCTTATTCCTCCATCGGCTATTACAGGAATTCCACTACCTTTCAAAGCATTTGTAACATTATAAATAGCTGTAAGCTGCGGAACGCCTATTCCTGCAATTATTCGGGTTGTGCAAATTGACCCGGGACCAATCCCAATTTTAAGGGCATCGACACCGATTTTTGCTAAATCTAAAGCTGCTCGTGCGGTAGCTATATTTCCAATAACCAATTCTACCTCAGGATAGCTTTTTTTGATTTTTTTAGCAATATCCATAACGCTTTTCGTATGTCCGTGAGCAGTATCAACTACTAAAGCATCAACACCGGCTTTTACGAGAGCATCAACTCTTTCCATAGTGTTTTCGGCAATCCCAACTGCAGAAGCAACACGTAGTCTTCCACGACTGTCTTTCTCGGCATTAGGGCGGGCAAGTATCTTAATTATATCCTTATAAGTAATTAAGCCGATGAGTTTGTTTTTTTCATCAACTACAGGAAGTTTTTCAATACGATGCTTTTGTAGAATCTCGGCGGCTTTTTCAAAATCGGTAAACTCGGTTGTTGTAACCAGATTTTCCTTAGTCATTACATCCTCGATCGGGAGATTGATATTTTTCTCAAATCGCAAATCACGGTTGGTCACTATTCCGACAAGTTCATTTTCGTTGTTTACAACCGGAATGCCTCCGATATTAAATTCCTTCATAATCCCGAATGCATCTTCTACCCTGCTGTCTTTATGCAATGTTATTGGATCGAGTATCATTCCGTTTTCGGCTCGTTTTACTTTTTTAACCTCGTTTGCCTGTTCGGAGATTGCCATATTTTTATGGATCACACCAATACCACCTTCCTGAGCAATTGCAATTGCCATAGTTGAATCTGTTACCGTATCCATTGCAGCAGAAACTATGGGGATATTAACCTTAATCTTTCTTGTAAACTGCGAAGAAATATCAACATCTCGAGGTAAAACTTGAGAAAATGCAGGTTCAATCAATACATCATCATAAGTTAAACCTTCACCCGAAAATTTTTCTTTATTCAAAAGCATGAATGTATTTTTTTTAGCTGCAAATGTATAAAAATTTAACTTTAGTATTTATTAAAAATTGTTAAAGCTAAAAATTGATGGAATAAATCTGATAAAAAAAATAAGAATATCATTCACTGCTCTATATCAATGTCTTGAAGTTTCAAATTTCAATCGAAATTACTTTGTGTAACTTTGATTGTTCTTTGTGAAACTCTGTGTAATAGCTTTTTCACAAAGAGTCATAAAGGATAAACAGATAAGCATAGAGAATTATTTCAAGCCATACAGAGATGTATTTCATATAATTAAACATTTCTCAAGATGATGGGAAACTTCAGTTTATCATATAAAGCATGACAAAAAAAATAATTAACTGTAAAACAAAAAAATTCTTTCTACTCATATTTAATAGCATCCACCGGTTTTTTAACGGCTGATCGAATTGACTGGTAACTTACTGTCAATAAGGCTATGAAAAGTGATATCAGTAAAGAATAAATAAAAACATCCGGACTAAGATTGGTATGATAGGTATAGGAATCTAACCAGTCATGCATTGCAAACCAAGCAACAGGCCATGCAATAATATTTGAAATAACTACCCATTTCAGGAATTCTCGTGATGTAAGTGAAACAATGCCCGAAACCGATGCTCCCAAGATTTTTCTAATTCCGATTTCTTTTGTTCTTTGTTCTGCCATATAAGCTGCAAGGGCAAATAAACCAAGACAGGAGATTAAAATTGCAAAAACCGCAAAATAACTAATAATTTTTATCAGGGTTGCCTCCTCAGTATAAGCCTGATTATAAATATCTTTTAAATAACGGGGCTCAAAAGGATAACCCGAAAAAACTTTTTCCCAAATTATTTCTACTTGTTCATTAATTTCTTTCCTATCGACCGGGCCGGTTTTAATTAGAACACGCCTACTTCTTTCAGGAGAATAAATTAAAACTAAAGGATCAATTTCATATTGCATCGGTAAATGATGAAAATCTTCTACAAGCCCAATTATTCGATTTTTGGTTTCATCTCCCCACATAATCCATTTGCCAATCGGATCCTTCATATTAAAAGCTTTAGCTGCTGTTTCATTAATAACTAAAGCAGCAGTATCGGATTGTATATCTTTAGAATAATAGCGACCGGACAATAGCTTCATGCCCATAGTTTCAGTATAATCAACATCGGTGAAACCCATTCCTACAAGAATATCCTCATCAGTATCCTTTCCTTCCCATTCAATACCGCCACTATTGCTTCCAATATAAAATGGAATAGAATTAGCTCTTGTTATACTTAAAATGTTAGGATTATTACGTAATTCCGTTTTAAAAATATCATATTTCTCTTTCGATTCGCCACGCATTGATAAATACATAACATTATTGAGATCCATCCCAAGTTTATTATTTTGCAAGTATGATAATTGTCTTATAACTACCAAGGTACAAATTATTAAACCTACCGATAATGTAAACTGAAAGACTACAAGAATTCTTCGGAAATAAAAATTACCCTTGCCTTTTGTTATTCCGCCTCTCATAGCTTTTATCGGATTAAACGAAGATAAATAAAAAGCCGGATAACTTCCTGCAAGCAATCCCACAAGCACTGTTATCCCGATAATTGCAAACCAGAAATGAATGTTTGCAAGATCAAATAGCATTTCCTTTTCAAGCAATTGATTAAAAGATGGCAACAACAAATAAACGAGGCCAATAGCCAAAATCATTGCAATAAATGAAATAAACATCGATTCGCTAAGAAATTGACTAATAAGATTTCCACGATTAGCTCCGACAGTTTTTCTGATTGAAATCTCCCGTGCACGCTTTGCCGATCTGGCAGTTGCAAGATTCATAAAATTAATACATGCAATGATTAAAATAAATATTGCAATTGCCGAGAATATATAAATGTATTGAATATCGCCGCGTGCTCCCCGCACTGAATGCAAATGAATTTTTTTCAATGGAAACAAAAACAAATCTATATCGCTATCATCTTCCGGGTCAGCTTTTTTTTCAATAATATAATTTTTAATTTTATTATTTAATTCTTTATAATCAACACCATCGACCAATTCAACATAAACAAAAAATGAATTCCATCCATATCTATCCAAATTCCATCCTAAATTACTTAAAAACTCAAAAGGAATACATAAATCGAAACGGAAGGAGGAATTTTCGGGTGTTTCTTTAATTATCCCAGTAACCTTAAAACTATGTTCGTTATTATATTTAATTATTTTACCCATTGGGTCTTCGTCCTCAAATAATTTTTCAGCCATTTTATCAGATAAAACAACCGAATTAATATCATCGAAAACATGATTGGGATCACCTCGCAGAAACTCAAAATCGAACATTTCGAAGAGTTGTGGGTCTGATAAACGAACATCCTCTGTGTAAAGTTTATCATTATAAGAAATTGTTGCCCCCCTTTCATAATACATAAATGAATTCTTTATTTCCGGAATGTCTTTTTTGATATCCTTGGCTATAGGCCCCGGCATACAAACAGTTGTTAAGGGGCCGGATGTATAATGTTGGGTTTGAACAAGGCGGTATAAATTATCGACTTTTT
>CAZBSL010000063.1:0-13695 GCA_964494265.1 uncultured Bacteroidales bacterium | reverse complement strand
TGATTGACAACATCTTCTCTTTTAATGATTTTAAAATTTATCCAAATCCTGCAAAAGACAAATTAATTATTGAAAGCAATCAACCTCCGAATTTAGAAATTAAATTTGAAATAATTGATGTGTCTGGTAAAGTTTTATTATCAAAAAAATTATATCAAAATAATAACATTATTGATATTTCCATGCTAAATAATGGAATTTACATTGTTGAATTATTAACAAGTAAAAACATTTCAAAACAAAAAATTATAATCGAATAGTGTTTTGTAAAATTAATGTTGCATCTTCAATCCTTAATGCGATGTTAAATCTTCTTAATACGATGTTAAATCTAATTCTATTTTCAAAAATTGTTCGTAGTTTTACGAACAGTTTTTAAAAAATGAAATTTAGAATAAACCTAAATTTGTTTACTTGATTTTCAGGTTTTTTTGAAAATCAAATATGTTTTTAATATTGTTCGTGGTTTTGCGAACTATTAATAATAAATATGATAAATAAAACAATGAAAATGAAAAAAGATTTAAAAGATATTGTAAGAGAAAAATATGCTGTAATTGCAAAACAAAACAAAGAGCAAAACGAATCATCCTGTTGTGGAAGCACCGGTTGTTGCAGTGAAGTTGATTACACAATTTTTAGCGAAGATTATTCAAAACAAAAAGGTTATAGTAAAGAGGCGGATTTAGGATTGGGTTGTGGTTTACCAACCGAATTTGCTGGAATTAATGAAAGTGACCATGTTCTTGATTTAGGAAGCGGAGCCGGAAACGATTGTTTTGTCGCGAGAGCAATTACCGGAGAAAAAGGGAAAGTGACAGGCATTGATTTTACCGATGAAATGCTTGAAAAGGCAAATGCCAATAATAAAATGATGGGGTATAGCAATGTGGAATTTATTAAAGGTGATATTGAAGAAATTCCTTTAAATGATAATTCTTTTGATGTGGTTATTTCTAATTGTGTTTTAAATCTGGTTCCTGATAAGCAAAAAGCTTTTAGTGAAATATATCGGGTTTTGAAACATAAAGGGCATTTCTGTGTATCAGATGTAGTTGTATCGGGAGAACTGCCTGATAAATTAAAACAAGATGCCGAAATGTACGCTGGCTGTGTTTCAGGAGCAATAAGTAAAAAAGATTACTTAAATATTATCAAAGAATCAGGATTCAATGATATAGAAATTCATAAAGAAAAAGAAGTTGAAATTCCAAATGCCATCTTGCTCAATTATATGACTTTAGATGAATTGAGAAAACTTAAAAAAGATAGAATCGGTATTTTTAGTATTACGGTTACAGCTAAAAAGTTAATAAATTAATGAAACAATGAAACTTAAAATTGGAAATTAGGAAGAAGCCCCAATTTCTTCCCGAGTACTCGGGACCAATTTCCATTTGTGGATTAATAAAATGTAATAGACTAAAAATGTAACGACTAAAAAAATATATACATGAAACTAATAATTCTAATAAAGCTAATAATTTTACTTGGAATATCCGGATTAAACGCTCAAACTCTTAAAGGAAAAGTAATTGAAAACGGAGATACTGAAAACACAATTGGTATTCCGTATGTAAATGTATTATGGCATGGAACTACGGTAGGAATCACTACTGATGAATATGGTTACTTTGAAATAGAAAAAACAAGTAAAAATAACCCAAACCTTATTATCACCTGCATGGGGTATATTTCAGATACAATTGCTATAAAAGATGATCAGTCAGAAATAACAATCATATTACAGCCCACCACACATTATCTTGACGAAGTTACAGTTCAGGGAAAGCGCGATCCTCTGTCAATTAATACTGCTGATATTAAAAACTCTCAACATATTTCCTCTGATGGCATTCAACAACTTGCGTGTTGTAGCCTGGCAGATTGTTTTGAGAATAATGCTGCAGTTGATGTTGGTTTTGCTGATGCAGTTACAGGAGCAAAGCAAATTCAAATGTTGGGATTAGCTGGAAAATACAGCCAAATACTTGTCGAGAATCAACCATTTATACGTATTTTATCATCAATGTATGGTATAAATTATGTTCCGGGTCCATGGTTACGAGGAATTAGTATTTCAAAAGGAACAGCGTCTGTTTCTCAAGGGCCTGAAAGCATTACCGGCCAAATTAATATTGAAATAAAAAGACCCGATGGCGGTGAAAAATTCTATTTGGAATATTTTACCAACGATTACCTAAAACAAGAACTTAACCTCAATACTGCATTTAGAATCAATGATAAATTGCAGTCAATAGTCTTATTGAAAGGAGCATGGGTTAAAAAGAAGGTCGATAGAAATAATGACACATTTCTTGATGTCCCCTTATCGGATTTGATACTTGCTTCAAACAGATTTTTTTATAAAGGAAAAAAAATCAGGAGCCGTTTTGGTTATGACTTTATATACGAAGATCGCATTGGTGGCCAACTGAATTTTGACAAGGTTAAGGATAAGGGTACAACAAATAATTATGGAGTAATAATTAATACAAAAAGAATCCAGATTTTTGAAAAAACAGGTTTTATTATTAATCCTGAAAAAAACAGCAGTATAGGTTTAAGGGGAAATTTTGTTTATCACGAACAACATTCTCAGTTTGGTTTACGAAAATATGACCCAACTCAAAAAAGCGGATATTTTACTGCATTGTTCATCTCTGATATTATTGATAACAATAATAAAATCAGTACCGGTGTGAATTTCTATTACGACAACCTGAAAGAAACTTTTACCGACACGGTATTATTTAAAGAAGAAATTGTAACCGGTGCATATGCTGAATATACTTTCAACGATAAACAAAAATGGTCGGTGATTGCAGGATTAAGGGGCGATTACAACAACAATCATGGGTTCTTTTTGGTTCCTCGCTTTCATTGCAAGTATACACCGTTTGAGAACTCTGCTTTCCGTGTTTCAGGCGGCAGGGGATTACGTAGTTCAAATGTTATATCCGAGCATATTAGCTTACTTGCATCATCACGCGAACTCGTTGTTTCAGAGCAATTAGATTTAGAAGACGCCTGGAATTATGGGATTTCATACACACAAAATTTCTTTTTTGAAGACGACCGAAAAATTACATTTAATATTGATTTTTATAGAACTGATTTCCAAAACAGAGTTATTGTTGATCTGGAGCAAGGTACTGATAAAGCCTTCTTCTACAACCTTAAGGGTAAATCATTTTCAAACAGTTTCCAAATCGACCTTATAGTTAATCCTTTTAAAGCTTTTGATATAACATTTGCATATCGAATAAACGATGCTAAAACCACAATAAATAATAAACTTTTGTCGAATCCATTAGTAGCCAAACATAAAGCATTGATGGCTTTACATTATTCTACGCGATATGAGAGGTGGAATTTTTCATTTACTACTCAGTATATTGGTGAAAGCCGGCTACCTGTTACAAAAAATAATCCCATTAAATACAGGCTTCCTGAAAATTCAAATGATTACTTAATTTTGCATGCACAAATAACACGAAAATTGAAGAATATGGAGTTTTTTATTGGTGTAGAAAACCTGACAAATTACAAGCAAAAAAATCCTATCCTCGGTTTTGATGATCCTTTTGGAGATTATTTCGATTCTTCAATAGTTTATGCTCCTATATTAGGCCGTCAGTTCAATTTCGGCTTTCGTTTGATAATTTTATAAATATTCACAATTAAATTTTTCATACATGAAGACAAAAATTATTTTTTTACTAGTACTATTTGCAACAGTTTCAGTGGCAACCACATTTGCTCAAAACAAAAAAAAATATGTTGAAGTAATTTATTTTCATAGAACAAACAGATGTTTGACTTGTAACTCAATTGAGAAAGCAATTAAAGAAGTAATTGAAAAAGATTTTTCAAAAGAATTGAAATCTGGAGCAATCACATCTGTTTCAATAGATTTTCAGGAAGAAAGCACAAATAAATTAGTTACTAAATATGAAATTGATGCCCCAACTTTATTAATAGTTTATCATAAAAAAAGCAAGGAGACGGTTACAAATTTAACTGATGAAGCATTCAACTTTGCCAGATCACAACCTGATAAATTTAAAAAAGTTCTTATTGATAAAATTAATGAATGTTTTAGGTAAACTAAACAAAAACATATATCATTAATCTTTCACTGAAAAAAGAATAAATATTACTTTAGCGGCTGATTTATTTCGGCTATTACAATATTTTAATAACCGAAATAAATAAATGTTTATTGAAATATTATTATCGGATTAATTAATGAGTATGAAATTATTTAGATTTTTAACAGCATTTGTTTTTTTATTTATTCTTTTTGTTTGGATATCATTTTCGGGATGCCATAAAGATTCATCCTCAGATCCTGTTGAACTCGACAGTATTTCAGTTGGTGTTATTTTACCCATGAATAATGCAAATGCACCGCTATTATTAAACTCAATAGAACTGGCTTTCAAAGAAGTAAATGATGCCGGGGGTGTTGAAAGAGGATACCCATTAAGAATTGAATTAAGAAGCTCGGAGGGGTACAACAGAGAAGTAATTGCGACAGACATGGCGTTAGAAATTATTGAAACTACTGATAATTTTGTCGGATTTGCAACATGTTACAGTTCTTCATCAATAGGAATAGCTAATAATATATGTAAAAAGCTAAGTATTGGTGCTACTTCAGGGTGTGCAAGTAATAACATACTTTCGGGGCTTACCGACTATTTTCAAAGTTTATGCCCGTTAGATAAATACGAAGCTGAAATTATTTCAAATATGGCACATGACCTCGGAATAAATAAAGTTGCAATTGCTATGCAAACCGAAGAACCCTATTGTCAAAATATTTCCGAAGAATTTCAGTATCATTTTGGAAATGGATCAGAAGTAAAAATCGAATTTTCTAAAAATGATCAATTATATGATAATAAATTGGAAGAATTAATTCAGAATGCTCCGGATGCTATAATGGTTTCAATGCTTGATTATGATAATTATTCCGAATTTTTTGAAAAGCTCAATCAAATGAATTCAAAAATTGATCTTTCAAATACATACTTCATTTTATGTAGCGGTTTGTATTCCGCCGATCTTTTTAATTCTCAAATAAATCACTTGCTTGGAGATATTAATGGAAACCCGAAAAACTTCGGAGCAATTTCATTCCCTGATCCTAATTCTACAGAATTCAAATATTTTAAATCCAATCTGCTCGAAACATTTAATCAGGAAGTTGGTGTATATAATTCACAATACTATGATATTGGGTATTTATATGCACTTGCCATTGAACAGGCTTTGTTCCGCTCAACAGTTGATAATATAGAAGATTTAAGAAGTAGGGTTGGAGCATATATAAGAGGAATTTCCAGGCCTGATGGAGGCATTGAATTTAAAATCTCTCCCAGCATGGGCTGGGAAACCATGAAACTTGCCGCAATCAAAGGCAGCTTAAATTATTCAGGAGCTTCTGGTAATTGTAATATTGATAGTGAAGGTAATGTTACTACTTCATATAAAGTTTTTACTCTTAAAGATTCAAGTTCCGGGCCATTTTTTGAAGCTATTGAATTTGTGGATCCAAATAATTAAAATCAAAAATTACAATCCTTTCGGAATAGCTTCAATTAATTTCTTAGTGTATTCAGTTTTTGGATTATAATAAATTTCGTCGGCATCATCAATTTCAAGGATTTTGCCGTTTTTCATCACGGCCATTCTATCCGACATAAATTTTACAACCGACAAATCGTGTGAAATAAAAATATAAGTAAGGCCGAATTCCTTTTTCAAATCATTTAATAAATTTAAAACCTGTGCTTGAACCGAAGTATCTAAAGCAGAAACCGATTCATCGCAAATGATAAATTTAGGTTGCACGGCCAAAGCTCGTGCAATACAAATTCGTTGACGTTGGCCACCTGAGAATTCATGCGGATATCTGTAAAAATGCATTGAATCCATTCCAACTTTTTCAAGTAATTCGATTGCTTTTTCTTTTCTCAATTTTTTATTATCATAAATATTATGAATAAGCATGGGTTCACTAATTGATTCGCCTGCAGAAATTCGGGGATTTAACGAAGAATAAGGATCCTGAAAAATAATTTGCAAATCTTTTCTTTTTTTCCTCAATTCAACTTTTTTCAATTTAGTAATATTGCAGCCGTCAAAAATAATTTTCCCGTCATCAATTTCGGTTAATCGTAAAATACTCCTTCCAAGAGTAGTTTTTCCGCAACCCGATTCTCCAACTAATCCAAGTGTTTCATTCGGAAATACTTCAAAACTAACATTGTCAACAGCATGAAAATATTTATTTCTTTTTCGAAATAATGACTTTTTCAGAGGAAAATACTTTTTCAAATCGTTTACCTTTAATATCGGTTCTTGTAAAAACAATAGCTCTTCAGTCTTTCTTCTGTCGCTTTTTGAAATTGTTAATTCGTCAATAAAACTTTTAAAAGATTTTTTATCATCGTTTTTTAAAAAATCAGAAATCGTGGGTAAAGCCTTCAATCGCTTATTCAATGGAGGGCGACATGCCAAGAGTCCTTTAGTGTAAGAATGTTGCGGATTATTGAAAATATCATTAACTTTACCGGATTCAACTACCTTTCCCTCAAACAATACGATTACGGAATCGCATATTTCGGCAATAACGCCCAGATCGTGAGAAATAAAAATTATACTCATTTCATGCTTCTTTTGAAGATCTTTCATTAAAGCAAGAATATCTTTCTGAACGCTTACATCGAGGGCGGTAGTTGGTTCATCAGCAATCAGAATTTTTGGGTTACACGACATAGCCATTGCTATCATCACCCTTTGTTTTTGTCCTCCCGATAATTGATGAGGATAAGAATGATAAGCTTTTTCGGGATTAGGTAATTTTACTTCTTTTAATAATGAAATTACTTTTTCCTTTGCCGATTTTTTAGATATATTTTGATGTTCAAGAATTGCTTCAATGATTTGATTGCCGCATTTAAAAACCGGATTTAAAGATGTCATCGGCTCCTGAAAAATCATTGATATTTCTTTTCCTCTGAAAAACCGAATTTCTCTACCACTAAGTTTTCGTAAATCAATCATCTTTTCATCAAACGAATATAATATCTCTCCATTTGAAATTCTTCCCGGAGGCATAGTAATCAGTTGCATTATACTTAAAGCAGAAACCGATTTTCCAGAACCCGATTCTCCGACAATTCCAAGAATTTCTCCTCTCTTTAAGCTAACACTTAAATTATCAACAGCTTTTACATTCGATTCACCCGACTCAAATTCAACACATAGATTTTTTATTTCCAAGACTTTATTGCCGGACATTTAAAAAAATATTTTTTCAAAATTACATTATTTATTTTATTTTATCTTTTGAAATAATGTGTAATTTTATTTGAAATATTTGAATAAGATTTAACTGATGAATTTATTTGATGATTTTATTGATTTACTTTATCCACGTGTTTGTACAGCTTGCGGAAATAATTTATTCTCAAAAGAAAAAATAATCTGCACATCTTGTATTTATAAATTACCTAAAACCAATCTTCATACAGAAAAGGTGAATCCACTTAGCGATTTTTTCTTGGGAAGAATAAATATTGAATCGGCTGCTGCTTATTATTCGTTTAAAAAGGGAAGCAAAGTCCAACATTTATTACATCAATTTAAATATAAAGGGGGAAAAGAAATCGGGGTTTATATAGGAGAATTATATGGTAGAGAATTAATTAAATCAGAATCCTATCGAAAAGCAGAGGTGATTATTCCTGTTCCATTGCATAAAAAGAAAGAAAAAAAAAGAGGTTTTAATCAAAGTGAATATTTTGCAAAAGGACTTTCAATAAGCATGAAAAATGAAGTTAATACAAAAACCCTGTTTCGGGAAAAAATGTCGGAAACTCAAACCAAAAAATCAAGGTTCAAACGCTGGGAAAATGTAAACAACATATTTTTACTTAAAAACCCTCAAAACATAGAAGGAAAACACATATTGTTAGTAGATGATGTGATAACAACAGGATCAACTATTGAAGCTTGTGCAGAAGTTTTGCTGCAAATCCCTGATATAAAAATTAGTGTTGCTGCAATTGCCTGTACTATAAACCAATAAGTGATAAATAATTAAAATTTAAAAAAAGCAAAAAAATCTATATAAGAATCAGTATCTTTGTAGAAAAATATCAAAAATTTAACTTTGAAATATTATGTTGGGAATAATTAAGGGAATACGATTAATGACTGTAAGAATGTCTTATGGGAAATATAGTTATGCCTACAATGAGTTATATAAAAAACTTAAATCACAAATGCATACCGAACAAACACCTTTTACAAAGTGCATTAAAAATTTACCGCAGTATAATGTTAATGAATTACTAAATAAGGATTCTTCTTATAAAAATTATAAAACAAATGGAAATATTTCTTTTGGAAGCACTCCTTTTTTGGAGAATTTCGAGAAATTAAAAAACGAAAGCGGAAGACAATTTTGCTATAATATTTTTAAAATTAATTTATCAGATTGGAAAGTATTAGGATATAAAGAGAAAAAATTTGATACAAATATGAAAACTCTTTATTATTTCATAAATGATAAATTTTTCTTTGGGGAGTATGTGTTTTCAGACGTTCAGGGATTGGATGTTTCAGCAATTGCAAACGCTTTATTAAAAAAATATAATATCGAAAATTTTAAAAGCGAAGACAGATTCTATATTTCCGATAATTCAAATAATGAAATTGGATTTATTAATAATGGTATTACTTTGACCATTAAATATCTATGCAGAAAAGATTCCGACATAAATTCGGAATTAGATTTTGCTCTAAATCAAGGAAAAGGCACAAGTATTGAAGAATCTGATATTTTTGATATGCTTTAATGATTAGAAAACATTTTTCATCTAATCATTAATTATTTCTAAATTAAATTTTTCAATTGCTGTTTTTAAAATCGTATCATGGTCAAAAGCAAGGCATGGTATGTTTTTCAATGAAAACCATTTTACATTTTCTGCATCCGATCCGGCTTGAATTTCACAATCTTCTTTATTCACAAAAGCATAAAATACAATTGAAATTGTGCGTTGTCTTGGATCACGGTCAATCTTACTAAATGCTTGCAATTGATTTAATTCAATTTTTTTAATTCCTGTTTCCTCTTCTAACTCTCGTACAATAGCATGCTCAAGGGTTTCATCCATATCGACAAAACCGCCCGGAAAAGCCCAGGAATTTTTGAAAGGGGAAAATTTGCGTTGAATTAGTAAAACTTCCTGCCTTTGATTTTCTATTGAAAAAAGAATACAATCAACCGTTACTGCAGGGCGCGGGTATTCGTAAGTATATGGCATTTCTAATATTTTTCGTAAAGTTACAATTTTAAATTAGGGGCAAATCATACAGCCCTAATTTCTCTTACATAATCAAATTTAAAAATTAATTCTTCAATCACTTTAAGGCAATAAAAAAAGGCCCCGAAATAAATCGAGGCCCGAATACACCATTGTTTTGTTAACAAATGCTCAGAATACAAAACATGGTAAACTAATCAGAAAAAATTATATTGGATTGTCATCACATGACTTGCTCTTATTTATGTTTTTAATAATTTTTTTGGTATCGAAAGGAATATCCTCAACGAAATCTTCATCGTCAAGGTTAATTGAATAATTTGTGAGAGATGAAAATGAATAGAAATCAGGTGGGTTTGCAACAATATCTTTAGTGTTGAAAGGAATATCGTTTATATAATTTTCTTTTTCGAGTTCAAAAGTCATAGGTTCTGGAGTGGCACAAAGTGGATCAGGATAACTTCCTTTTATAATGTCTAAAGAATTATTAAGGGGAATATCATTAAAGTAATTGATATTGAATATTAAAGCAAATCCGAATAAAATTGATAATATTTTCATAATGCAATATATTTTAAAAATTGATTATTTATTCTTACTATTAATAAGACGATAGAAATTGTTGAATGTTACAAAACAAAAGTGGAAAAACGGTTTTGAATAAAAGCTGAAAAGATATTAAAATCTTAAGAAACTATAATTTACGGTTAATGTTAAAAAGTGTTAATTTACTTTTTACCCTCAACAACGATTACAATTTCTCCTTTAATTGTTTTATTTTTGAAATATGCTATGATTTCAAACAAAGTACCCCGAATTGTTTCTTCATAAACTTTGCTTAATTCTCTTGAAACTGAAGCTTTTCTTTCAAATCCCAAATATTCCGAAAATTGCTCAAGAGTTTTTAATAAACGAAAAGGTGATTCGTAAAATATCATTGTGTAGTTTTGTTCGGCAAGGAGTTTCAGTTTGGTTTGCCTGCCTTTTTTATGAGGAAGAAAACCCTCAAAGACAAATCGTTCACAAGGCAAACCCGAATTTACAAGAGCAGGAATTAAAGCGGTTGGACCAGGTAGGCATTCAACTTCGATATTTAATTTAATACATTCGCGAACAAGAAGAAATCCTGGATCGGAAATTCCCGGTGTTCCGGCATCACTAACAAGTGCAATACTTGTACCACCAATAATTTTTTCAGCAATCCCGCTAACAGATTTATGTTCGTTAAACAAATGATGCGATTGCATCTTGTTTTGAATATTATAATGATTTAAGAGCTTGGTTGTATTTCTTGTATCTTCGGCAAGGATCAAATCAACTTCCTTTAAAATCCTGATTGAACGCATTGTGATGTCTTCAAGATTGCCGATTGGTGTTGGTACAAGAAATAATTTTGACATAAATTTAAATTCAAAAAGTTTTTACAAAATCAATGAAAAGCCTGAACAAATCTTCATATTCTGTTAAGGATAACTCTTCATTCGTATCATAAACTGTGTGATAACCTCCGGCTTTCAAACCCCTTGAATAAATAAAAATCGAAGGAACTCCCTTTGAATAAAAAGGACAATGATCACTATTACAAGATTCACCTCTTAGTTTCACTTCTTTAAGGTATTGATTTTTTTCATTTATTTCAACTAATGTATTAAATGCTTTTTTAAAAATCGAAGCATTAACAACGGTAATTCCTTCGCTGCCTGTTCCTATCATATCAAGATTAATAAGGAATTTTATGTTTTCGAGTGGGAACAAAGGGTGTTCGCAAAAATATTTTGAACCGTTCAAGCCTGTTTCTTCTCCTGAAAAAGCTATAAAAACAATCGAAAATTTGGGTTTATTCCATTGCTCTGAATAATGTCTTGCCAAATCCATAATCATGGCTGTTCCACTTGCATTATCGTTGGCACCCGGAAAAAATGCTTCTTTTCCCATTCTTCCGAGGTGATCATAATGAGCCGTAAAAACAATGAAAGAATCAGGTTGAGCCCAACCTTCAACATATCCGACAACATTTTGAGTTGTGTATTTTTCAAAAAATTTATTCCTTGCTTTTATTGTAATGGTTTTAATATCAGCAGGTATTTTGTCTTTTTTGATTTTGATAGCAGTAAAATCACTAACTTTGTGTCCATTTGAAACATGCCACCAAATATTTTTTTCGTTTAACAATATTATTCCTTTTGAACTAAAAACATTGCTTTTATAAATTTCCTTTTCTTTTGAATCCGTAAGAATAAATTTCTCGGAAAGATTCTTGTTTTTATATTTTATCTTAAGCTTTTCGATGGAAGATGTGTCGCCTAAAATACTGAATATTTCATATTTTCCTTCAATACCTGGCGATGCGGCTGAAATCACAAAGTCTTTTCCCGGAGCTAATTCTTGACTATCAATTTTTAAAATAATTTTCTTCGGAAAAGTATTTATGGGAAAGTTGAAATATTGAAAATAATTTTTCGAAAATGTTTTTAAATTGTCTTTTTTAAATTCCTTTCTGATAAAATTTGCTGCACGTTTTTCACCTTTTTTCACATATCCACGCCCATGCATTTTAGCTGAAGTCAGAGTACCTATAATTTTTCTTGCGTATTTAATGTCTTGAGAAAAAACAACTACGGTTTGAAAAAACAGAAAAGTTAAAACAAATAATAGTCTCATAAAATCGTTATCAAATTTTTTAATTAAATATTTGTATAATAAAATCGTTTAAAATTTTAAAAGCATGCGAATCATTGCTCCAGTTTTTATTTTGTTTCAATGATACGATAAAATTGTCTGCTTCTTCATGATTTGAGAACGAATTCAGCGAATTAACCGCTTCATTATAATCCTGCATATTTCCATTAAACAATTCGTTGATGAAAAGGAATTTTTCATTTATCCCGATAATTGATTTCAGGTCAGAAGTCTTCTTTTTGGTAATTTTTGCAGCAACACTATCATCGTTTTCTTTAATAAATTTCTCGGCAATACTTTCTTCATTTATTGAAAACAAATCAAAAACAGCTTGGTTTTCTAGAGTTTGTTTTTGAGAGTCAATTATTATTTTCTCTTCATGGAAATCTATTTCTTTTACAATTTTATTATCTTCCTCAGGCTTTTGTTCATCGGTTGTCTCTAATGAAGAATTACTTTCATTCTTTGTCTCTTTTTTTTCAGCAGCCTTTTTCGAATCAACGGCCTTTTCTATTTCCTGAGATTTTTCTTCTATTTTTTCAACTTGTGTTTTAGTTGAATCTATAAAAGTTTCTTTTATTTCAGTAGATTTTTTTTTCTCTTTGCCGGAAAAAACTATTAAATCTGAATTCATTTTATTCAGAAGATAGAATTTATCATAAAGTTTTCTTATATTCGACATTATCAAATCTAATTCAAGTTGAGGGATTCTTCCTTCATTTTGATTTATAATTTCTATTTGTTCTTTGATGGTCTCAATTCTTTGTGAAATAGCTTCTTTAATCAATTTTGAATTCATTTTTAAAAAATTTCATTTCTAAATTAAACGCACTTATATTTTCATTATTTTTGTTAAAAAATAAAATGATAAAGATAAAAACATTAAGTCAAAAAAAAATAAATGTTTTTAGAAAAATCAAATAATCATAAAAAACGCAGTGGCTGGATAGAAGTAATCTGTGGATCAATGTTTTCAGGAAAAACCGAGGAATTGATTCGTCGATTGAAACGTGCTAAAATCGCAAAGCAAAAAGTTGAAATTTTTAAACCTGAAATAGATATTCGGTATGATGAGGAAGATGTGGTTTCTCACGATTCCAGAACAATTCGATCTACACCAATTCAGAATGCATCTCAAATTATTTTATATGCTAACGATTGTGATGTTATTGGAATTGATGAAGCCCAATTTTTCGACAATGAACTTATTCGTGTTTGCAATCATTTGGCTGATAGCGGTATTCGAGTTGTAGTTGCTGGTTTAGATATGGATTATCTTGGAAATTCTTTTGGTCCTATCCCAGCATTATTAGCTACAGCTGAATATGTTACAAAAGTTCATGCTATTTGCATTAATTGTGGAAGCCTTGCTCAATACTCTCATCGAATTGTCTCAGGTGATAATCTTGTTGTGCTCGGTGAAACAGAAAGTTATGAGCCATTATGCAGGGAATGTTATAATAAAAAAAGGGATAAGGCAAAAATATGATAATATAATCTATTTGTTTATAAACATTCCGTTACCGAAACTATAAATAACTCACTTCTTCCTTAAAAAACAATTGAGTTAATAGGTCTAATTAAAGAAAAGGTCAAAAAAAAAGCTGCCTCAACAGAGACAGCTTTTTATATTTATTTTGATGCTATTTGATAGCAACTTTTTGAGTTT
>CAZBSL010000062.1:9257-13756 GCA_964494265.1 uncultured Bacteroidales bacterium | reverse complement strand
GTTACAGGAATATAAGAAATTCTGTTTTCTGGATCATTACTGAAAACTACGATGTCAGCAACATGAGTACCAGCTTCAACACCGGTAGCATCAAAATTAACACTTACATCTTCAGTTCCTGCAGGAACTACCATTCCGGTTGCAGGATCAACAGTTAACCAGTGGACTATTGGTTCGCCTACTAAGTTAGCTCTAATATTCCAGTTGTTTGGAAGGTCTGGATTGGAAGAAAGATGTCCCCAACCTACACCAGTTTTCAACCAGTCTCCGTTTGGATCATTTGGACCGGCATCACAACCGGGAACAAAAAGATCTGCTGCTTGTTGTGTGAATGAATATCCAACCCAAAGGTCTCCACCATTAATTGTTAAAGGTTCATCAAGTTCAATAAGGTGCCAGCTTGCAGCGGCTGGGGTGAAATCTTGTTCAACCAAAAGCGAGCCAGGTGCAATATCGGTTCCCATTCCATAGACTTTCAACTTAAAGTTTTCACCAAGATCGTTAATGAAAACAAAAACTGAAGTTAATTGCATACCTGCATAAGGACCGGTCATAGAGGCCGGATACATAGCCGCAACTTCTGCATCGATAGGAGCAGTAGTCCAACCAATAGCTGAATTGTTTTCATCATCATAATTCAATGTTACTTCATCATCAGTAGCAGTAGGACTTTGTGAGTTACCAGTAGCAATAGCCGAGCATGATAAATCAAGAACATGATTTGAAGGAGTTTCACTTGGTATAATCGGTGTACGTTCATCACCAACATTATATATAACAGCAATTTCAAAATCAAGATCAATAGCTCCGATATTTCCAACTGTTAGTGTTTGAGTTGCTGTTTGCCCTTGATTTAAAGTTTGTTCAAACATAAAGGGTTCTAAGGTAATAATCGGGTCTTGTGGAATTGCAGTTTGACTGTATTTCACATCATCAATATAATATTTTGGTACATCTGTTGGAAAAGCTGCGTCAGCACCTGCATAAAAGTCTATAGCACCTAATTGATTAGCACCGGCAGCACCCTGTGCTTGTAAACTCCATTGCCATTCTTTATAGAACACTCCATCAATGTATAGTTGTGCAAAGTCATTATCAAGATCAATTTTCTGTTCAAAATAGATCCATGTATCATGTAAATAGGTATAATCTTCAAGTACTTCACCTGCTATATTGAACATACAAGTTCCATCAGTATGGAAATACATTTCATTTGCCCATTCAACTCCGGGAGATTCCATATGTTGGAAATTATAATAAGCGGAGTAACCGGCTGGAACATACATATAGAAATTTACATCATATTCTCCAGAAACTTTATCACCGAGTTTCCAAAGTAAGTCTGTTGCACTAACGGCATCATCAACGAGAACTGATTTTGAACCACTCATTGCAACATCTTCGCTAATCATTCCATCTTCGCCACCACCTGGTGTTCCGCTCCATGTTGACCACCACTCAGGATTTTGCTCAGCAATATATCCACCTGTGGTATATGCTTCGAAATTATCTTCGTAAAGGGCAGTTACTGCAACAGAATAATTTACATCATCTAAATAATATTTTGGTACATCACCTGGATTAGCGGCATCAGCACCTGCAAAAAAGTCAATACCACCTAATTGGTTTGCGCCGGCAGCTCCCTGCGCTTGTAAACTCCATTGCCATTCTTTATAGAATTCTCCATCAATCGAAATTGTTGCCAGATCATCATCAAGATTTATCATGTGTTCAAAATAAATCCATGTGTCATGAATGTAAGTATAATCTTCAAGTGTTTCACCTGCGATTAAAAATTTACAAGTTCCATCGGTATGGAAATACAATTCAATTGCCCATTCAACTCCGGGAGATTCCATGTGTTGGAAATTATAATAACCGCAATAACCATCAGGAATATACATGTAGAAGTTAACATTATATGCACCTGAAACTTTATCGCCGAGTTTCCAAATCAGGTCACTTGCACTAACGGCATCATCAATGAGAACTGATTTTGAGCCTGTCATTGCAACGTCTTCACTAATCATACCATCTTCGCCACCACCTGGTGTTCCGCTCCATGTAGCCCACCATTCAGGATTTTGTTCAGCAATATATCCACCTGTGGTATATGATTCAAAGCTATCTTCGTAAATAGCTGTTGATGGTCCTGATCCTCCAGTTGCTACTACGAGATCGTCAATCATAAAGACAAATGCGTCAAAAGAAACACATTGAATAGCAATATAAACATCTTGACCGGCATAAGCACTTAAATCGTAACTGTATTCAGTCCATGCAACAGGTGCTTCAACAGGTGTTCCTCCTGAAATAACTGAAAAATCAGCAGGATCATTAGTTGATGTAGAAACAGCTACATTAAATACTTCAAGGCCATAATCAGCGGTATATGATTTTGCCCAAAAAGTGAATGATGCACCATCTTCTAATCCTAATTGAGGAGTGATGAACCAGTCATTGTTTCCAATACTTCCACTTGGAACAGAGGCAAAACAAGCCCCAAATTGTTCACCTGAGTGAGGTTGAATTTCAAGGTCATCAGTCATGGGAGGTACTGTGTTGGCAGGATCAAATACTATATAAGCCATTTCAGCATATGAATTAGGGAAATCAATTCCTGTAAAACCATATGTAGGAAGCCCGTCAACATCTGCTACAGTCCAAGGTGAAAAGTCGAAAGTAAATTCAACTTCTTCTTCAAAATCAATTTCCGTATTACTTGCCATAGGGATTAAAGCATCAGATTTTGTCATGGTTTGAGGTTGAAGATCAGATTTTACACCCCTGTTTTTTTGCGCAGTTTGTGCAAAAATAACTCCTGAAGTAAATAAAACCGTCAGAAGAATTAAAAACAATTTGTTAAGATTTTTCATAATTAAATTTTTTTGTTAATACTTAGTTTATTTTTAAAACAAAATTATAATAAATTTCATTACAAACAACAATTATTTTCAATATTGAATTATTGTTTACTTTTAATTCCATTATGATTTATTACAAGTTGCTTTATAGTGAATTAAAATATTTGCCTTGCCATATATTTTTTTCCGATAATTTTTTTTCAATCATATTTAGAATTTGATCATTTCTAAATAAACCCCAATTTGGCCCTACAAGAAATCTTGGCGGAACTTCTCCGGCAAAGCGTTCTATTACAATATTCGGACTAAGATAAGAAATAAATTCACATACAAAATCAATATAATCATTTAGTGAAAAAAGATTGAAAGACTCGGGATTTTTGGAATATTCAACAGCCATTTGTGTTTCTTTAATTATTTGTAATTGATGAAATTTTATATTATTTAAAGGTAATTTAGATAAGATTGAAGCTTCATTCATCATTTCCTCGCGCGATTCGCCGGGAAGTCCGAAAATTACATGCCCTCCGGTTTTAATGCCAAGATTTGCCGTTTTTATGATTGCTTCAACACTTTGTTCAAAACTATGGCCGCGATTTATTCTTTTTAATGTATGATCATAGCAGGACTCAATTCCATATTCGATCATAATATAATATGACTCTGACAGTTTACGTAAAAACTCAAGCTTCTCATCGTCAACACAATCAGGCCTTGTGCCTATAACTATTCCTATAATTTCAGGAAATTGTAAACTTTCGATATAAATTTGTTTTAGCCTGGATATTTCTGCATAAGTATTTGAATATGGTTGAAAATAAGCAAGATACTTATTTGCTCTTCTATACCTTTTTCTATGAAACTCTATCCCTTCGATTATTTGTTGACGAACAGATTTTTTTGAATTACAATATGATGGGTTAAAAGCATTATTATTACAATATGTACACCCTCCGATTCCAAGTTTACCATCACGATTTGGGCATGTAAATCCGGCATCAATACTCAATTTTTGAACCCGTTCACCAAAATGCTTTCGAAAATAATTTGAATAAGCATTAAATCTTCTAGCATGTCCCCACGAATATTCCATAAGGTAATTTTTTATTATGCAAAAATAAGTAGTGTTTTCTTAAATTGTTAATTAATCTTTCTTCATTATTCAATTTTTAAAACATGTTGAAAAAGTAATTATCAATTTTTAGAATGAAATGTTTTTACAACAATCAGGAAAACAATATTGTAAAACAATTGTGCAACTATTATATGATTATTATTGTCATAAGAAAAAGAAAACATAAATTATGAGTTATAATAATAGGTGCCTTTATATAATTACGAAAATCTCTAATTATCTTTAAATATGTATTTTACCTATTGAATTCAAAATAGTTTTAATTTCAATTATCAATAACCATGGAAGGAATCGAAAAAAAGGAGAGAATTGAAGACAATTTTTCAAAGGCTGTTAGGGCAGGCAAAAGAACTTATTTTTTTGATATTAAGACCTCTAAATCAGGCGGGTATTATTTAACAATCACAGAAAGCAAACGGCGTTTTAATACTCATGAAGGCAAATTCTTTTACGAAAAACATAAGATATTTTTATATAGAGAAGATTTTGAGAAATTCAGG
>CAZBSL010000062.1:0-9157 GCA_964494265.1 uncultured Bacteroidales bacterium | reverse complement strand
TGTGGTTTAAAGGATTAATAATCATTTAAAATTATTCCAGAGGAATTATTTTTATATATTTTCCTATTTGTTCCTAGAAATTGTAATTTTGTAGAGAATAAGAATTGTTAAAATTAAAAGTGTTTATAAATAATTAATTCTTTTACAATACAATATGGGGAAAGTAATTTCAATTGCAAATCAAAAAGGAGGTGTAGGAAAGACTACAACAGCAATAAATCTTGCTGCAAGTTTTGCCGTACTTGAATATAAAACAATAATTATTGATGCTGACCCTCAGGCTAATGCCACCTCAGGAGTTGGTTTCGATCCAAGAAATATTAAGACAAGTATTTACGAATGTATAATTGATGGTGTTGATCCCAAGAATATTATTCTTAATACAAAAACTCCGTATCTTGATATTCTCCCTGCACATATCGACCTGGTTGGGGCCGAAATCGAAATGATAAGCTTATCAAACAGGGAGTTTATGATGAAAAAAGTAATTGATAAATTCAAGGACGATTATGAATTTGTAATCATAGATTGCTCACCTTCATTAGGATTGATTACTGTTAATGCTCTCACGGCTGCCGATTCTGTTATCATTCCGGTTCAATGCGAATACTTTGCTCTCGAAGGATTGGGAAAATTATTGAATACTATCAAAATTGTACAGTCACGACTTAACAAAACTCTTGATTTTGAAGGCATTTTACTCACAATGTTCGATTCAAGACTAAGATTGTCGAAACAAGTTGTTGAAGAAGTTAAAGTTCATTTTCAGGAAATGGTTTTTGATACCATTATTAGTAGGAATACTCGTTTGGGCGAAGCTCCATCTTTTGGAGAGACCATTATTATGCACGATGTCAGCAGCACAGGTGCAATAAACTACCTGAATCTTGCCCGCGAAATTCTTCAAAAAAATAAAATGACCAACATTCCCTATTCAGAAAATTAAACAAAGCAATATATGAAGAATAAAAAAAAGGTCTTAGGTAGAGGACTAAGTGCAATTTTGGAAAGTCCTGATACGGACATTACTTCAAGCGATATTTCCGGCAATTATGTTGTTGGAGCGGTTGCAAATATAGAGATAGAAAAAATTGAACCAAATCCTTTTCAACCTCGAAATTTGTTTAATGAAGATTCTTTAAATGAATTAGCCGAATCTATAAAAACTCAGGGAATTATTCAGCCCTTAACTATTAGAAAATTAGGCTTTGATAAATACCAACTTATTTCGGGTGAACGTAGGCTGAGGGCTGCAAAAATTGCTGAATTAATTGATGTTCCTTGCTTTATCAGGGTTGCAAACGATGAACAAATGCTTGAAATGGCACTTGTTGAAAACATTCATCGCGAGGATTTAAATTCTATAGAAATTGCAATAAGTTACCAGCGTTTAATTGAGGAGTGTCAACTGACACAAGATGAGCTTAGTAAAAGAATTGGAAAAAATCGTTCAACTATTGCAAATTATTTAAGATTACTTAAACTTCCGGCTGAAATTCAGATCGCACTTCGAGATAATACAATTTCTATGAGCCATGCTCGAGCCATTATAAATATTGAAGGCACAAAAAATCAAATAAATATCTTAAAGAAAATCATCAAAAATAATCTATCCGTACGCCAAGTAGAAGATATTGTGAGAAATCTTGAAGAACAACCTATATCAGAAATAAAGCAAACTAAACGGGAGGAGCTACCTTTAAAATATAAGAACTTTAAAGCAGACTTTATCAACAAAAACAATCACAGACTCAATATTAAACGAAACGAGAAGGGAAAAGGGCGACTAATGATTTATTTTAAATCAGATGAAGAATTAGATAAAATTATTTCGTTTTTTGAAGAATAGATTATTGTTAAGTAAACACTTAATTCCATAATAATATAAAAGAATAGGAAGCGTTGTTTTTATACAATGTTTAATAACTTTAAGGTTAAATATTAATAAGTGAATTAAAAAAGTAATTTCTAAACCCTTGAATTTAAAAACTGCTACTTGCCGGAAGAACTTTCTGATTTCTATCTTGATTTGCTTATTATTTTCACCAATACTTTTAAATGCGCAGGATACTGAAGATGTAAAAAGTAAAGTTCAAAAAGAGCATTCTCCCAAAAAGGCAACTCTATATTCCATGATTTTGCCGGGATTAGGCCAGGCATATAATAAAAAGTACTGGAAAATTCCAATAATTTATGCAGGTTTCGGTGTAATGGGATACTTTATGGCTTTCAATTCAACTGAATATCGAAAATTCAGGGCTGCTTATAATTTTGAACCCAGCGGTACTGATACCATTCCTCCAAATGATTATTATTATAGGTATGATAAAGATGCATTAGGAAGGGGAAGGGATGATTACCGAAGGAACCTCGAATTCACATACATTCTTACAGGAATTTGGTATATTTTAAATATCGTCGATGCAAGCGTCGATGCTCACTTATTTAATTATGATATTAGCGATGACCTTTCATTAAGGATTGAACCTGTTATACATCAACCCAATTTATTCGTTGAACCTAAGCCCGGAATTAAAATCACTTTTAATTTTTGACGTGAAAAATTAATTTGTTTTTAGGGCATTTTTATAATGACCTTTTTTGGCATGGAGAAAATATTTTTCTTAGAACAATAAAAATCATTGATTTTAATTTAATTTTGCGTAAAATAGAATGCTTTTAAAGCAGTAAAAATTATGACTAATTGTCAGAAGTAATAAGAGTTTTTTTAAGGAATGATTATTGATTGAGATGAAATTCAATTAATATATAAAAGTCATTAATAAATAACAAAAAAAAAATTAAGATAATGAGTTTTTTATCACAATTTTTAGGAAATAAATCAAACAGAGATTTAAAAGAAATTACTCCAATTCTAAAAACAACAAAAGAGGCTTATGAAAAAATCAAGACTCTAAGTAATGATGAATTGAGAGCTAAAACTTTAGAGTTTAAAGAAAAAATTTTAGGTTTTATTGAAAATGAAGAAAATCAAATCAAAGAAATAAAGCAAAAGATTGAAGCTGATCCTAATATGAATATTGATGAAAAAGAAAAACATTATCAATACATTGATCAGCTTGAGAAAGAAAGCTATGAGAAATCACAGGAAATATTAATGACGATTTTGCCTGAAGCTTTTTCGGTAATGAAAGAAACTGCAAAACGGTTTTCTGAAAACGAATTTGTTGAAGTTACCGCCAACCAAAGAGATAGAGATTTATCAGCCGTTCGTGACAGCATCAACATTGTTGGTGATAAAGCAAGATATAATAATTCATGGATTGCCGGAGGCACTATGATTGAATGGAATATGATTCATTACGATGTACAACTTATCGGTGGGATCATTCTTCATCAGGGAAGAATTGCTGAAATGGCAACCGGCGAAGGGAAAACTCTCGTTGCAACATTACCGGTCTATCTTAATGCTCTTCCCGGAAAAGGTGTTCATATTGTTACAGTTAACGACTATCTTGCAAAACGTGACTCTGAATGGATGGGAATTTTATACGAATTTCATGGCCTAAAAGTCGATTGTATCGATAGACATCAGCCTAATTCAAACGAACGCCGGGAGGCTTATTTGGCTGATATTACTTTTGGTACAAATAATGAATTTGGCTTCGATTATCTGAGAGATAATATGACAGGAAATCCTGATGAATTGGTTCAACGAATACATAATTATGTAATTGTTGATGAGGTTGACTCGGTTTTGATTGATGATGCCCGAACACCTTTAATTATTTCAGGTCCAACTCCGAAAGGCGATAAGCACGAATTCGATGAACTAAAACCCAATATTCTAAAATTATATAATGCTCAGCGAAGTTTGGTAACTAAATTGCTTGCCGAATCTAAACAAATTCTAAATTCCCCCGGACTTTCATCCGAAAATGAAAAAAAGGGTGGAGAACAACTTCTACGTGCTTTCAGAGGTTTGCCGAAAAATAAAGCTTTAATTAAATTTCTGAGTGAACCGGGAATGAGAGCTTTGCTTCAAAAAACCGAAAATTTCTATATGCAGGAGCAATCAAAACACATGCACATTATTGATGATGAATTATATTTTAATATCGACGAAAAAAATAATTCTATCGACCTGACTGAACAAGGTATTGATTTGATCACAACTTCTTATGAAGACAGCAACTTTTATATTATGCCTGATATCGGATCTGAAATTGCCGATCTTGAAAAATCTAACTTATCTGAAGCAGAAAAAAATTCAAAAAAAAGCGAAATGCTTGTTGATTTCTCTATTAAATCTGAAAGAATTCATACTGTTAATCAATTGTTGAGGGCTTATACACTTTTTGAAAAGGATGTGGAATATGTTATGATCGAGAATAAAATTAAAATTGTTGACGAACAAACAGGCCGTATCATGGAAGGTCGTCGCTATTCTGATGGATTACATCAAGCTATTGAGGCAAAAGAAAATGTGAAAGTTGAGGCTGCTACCCAAACTTATGCGACAATTACGCTTCAGAATTATTTCAGAATGTATAAAAAACTTGCCGGAATGACCGGTACTGCCGAAACCGAAGCCGGAGAGTTATGGGATATTTACAAACTTGATGTGATAGTAATTCCGACAAATAAACCCATTATTCGTGACGACAGACAGGATTTGGTTTATAAAACAAAACGTGAAAAATATAATGCCGTCAGCGATGAAATACTTAGTTTAGTTGAAGCCGGAAGGCCAGTTTTGGTGGGTACAACTTCGGTAGAGACTTCAGAGTTGTTAAGTCGAATGCTTAATCGTAAAAAGATTAGTCATAATGTTTTAAATGCAAAATTGCATCAAAAAGAGGCTGATATTGTTGCAGAAGCCGGTATGGCCGGAAAAGTTACCATTGCAACAAATATGGCAGGTCGTGGAACGGATATTAAACTTAGCAAAGAAGTTATAAAAGCCGGAGGTTTAGCAATTATAGGAACCGAAAGGCATGAATCAAGGCGAGTTGACAGACAGCTTCGCGGACGTGCCGGACGACAAGGCGACCCGGGAAGTTCGGCGTTTTTTGTTTCTCTCGAAGATGATTTAATGCGAATGTTCGGATCAGAGAGAATTGCAAAGATAATGGATAGGCTTGGCCTTTCAGAAGGTGAAGTTATTCAACATTCTATGATTACGAAATCCATTGAACGTGCTCAGAAAAAAGTTGAAGAAAATAACTTTGGAATTAGAAAACGACTCCTCGAATACGATGATATTATGAATTCGCAACGTGAGGTGATTTATAAAAAACGAAGACATGCTTTATATGGTGAACGTCTTGCAATAGATGTTTCAAATATGATGTTTGATGTAATTGAACAAACCATAATTGATTATCAGGATAACAAAGATTTTGAAGGATTTAAAATCGAAATGCTTAAAGTTTTTGCATCTGAAGTTTCTTATTCGGAGAAAGAATTCTTTTCATTATCTACAGAAGAAATTACTGATAAACTTTTCGGGGAGATTTTTTCAAATTATAAATTAAAATCAGAAAGAATTGCTCAAAAAGCCTTCCCCATTATTAAAGAAGTTTATGAAAATAATTCTCAATATGAGCATATTGCTATTCCGGTAACAGATGGAGTGAAAACCATGCAAGTTGTGGCTGACCTGAAAAAAGCTTATAACGACAACGGAAGAGAAGTTTGCCTTGCCATCGAAAAAGGTATTACACTTGGGATGATTGATAATTCATGGAAGGAGCATTTACGCGAGATGGACGACTTGAAACAATCGGTACAAAATGCAACTTATGAACAAAAAGACCCATTATTGATTTATAAATTTGAATCGTTTGAATTATTTAAAACTATGGTTCAAAAAATCAACAAAGAAATCGACTCATTCCTTATTAAAGGTAATTTACCGACTCAAGACCCAAATGATATTAGTGAGGCCAGAACCCGTAAATTGGACAGAAGTAATCTGAAAGAAGAACGAACCGATTTACTGTCTCAGGCTCATAGCAATACACAACAGCAACAGGTAACGCAACCCGTTAAGGCTGAGAAAAAAATTGGAAGAAATGAACCTTGCCCATGTGGTAGTGGTAAAAAATATAAGCATTGTCACGGCAAGGGTAATTAGATTTTTTGTATCTTTCCGTTTTAAATATTCAATATGGTTTCAACTTTAATAATTTTATAAAGCATGAAAATAAAATTTCTACAAATAATAGTTTTATCATTAATGATATTAATATTTTACTCAAGCTGTAAAAAAAACGACGATGGGCCCGAGATAAAAACCTATTCTATTTTTGAAGATATAATTTATCCTCCCGATTCATTTCAAATTGTTATTCGTTTTGTTTCCCCTGCAACTATGACGGCAAAAGTAAAATTCGAGGAAAACGCTGTTTGGGAAATTGAAAAAATGACAGCTTATAATTCAATACTTTGGCTTAATAGAAATGGAAGCGATACAGCGGAAAAAATTTATATTACTGAAAAAAAACAAATTGGCCTTGAGGAAATGCTGTTTTATGATGTTTCGGCAAAAACTAATTTAGCTACTGATTCAACCGAAAATAATTTTTACATCAGGTTTATTAAGCAGAATAAAGATTATGATGATTTTGAACCAAAGCTATAGTTAGAACTTGTCTATGAAGCAAGAATTTATTGTTAAGTTACTACTACAAATTTAGTGGAAACAGACAAATGCTAAAATGAGAGAATAAAAATAATACATAAAATGAAAAAACCTAATATTGCGATACTCAAACTATTTATTATTAAATGTTTAATTGTTGTGAAATATTTAAGCATTTAATCATTTACTCATTTTATCATTATAAATAGATTTATTAGTAGAACCTTATAATTATGTAAAACTATGGAACACTATAAAAAACTTTTAAATAAAATAAATACATTTATATTTGATTACGATGGTGTTTTAACGGATGGAACCATAATTTTAATGACCGAAGGTGAACCTTTGCGTACAGCCCATGTAAAAGATGGTTACGCAATTCAGCTCGCTATAAAAAACGGATATAAAATAGCAATTATTTCGGGTGGAAAATCCAAGTCGATGTATAAGCGATTCTCGGCTTTGAATATTACTGATGTATTTTTGGGTATAACCAATAAAATTGAAGTTTTAGATAAATATCTAATAGATAATGATCTGGAAACAGAAAACGTGCTTTATATGGGCGATGATATTCCGGATTATGAAGTCATGTGCAAGTGTGGGGTTTCTGCTTGCCCTGCCGATGCAGCCGAAGAAATAAAATCAATTTCAAAATATATTTCTCCCTTAAAAGGAGGAGAGGGATGCGTTCGCGATGTTATTGAGCAGGTTATGAAAATTCAAGGAAAATGGATGAATAATCATGCGTTTAAATGGTAGAATCCCTACTGCCATTGAATTTTTTATTAACATAAGAATTAAAGAATTTCCTTATAAATGAATTCCTTATAACCTCTTAAATAAGCTGTTATAAGATTTCATATGTTTTTGCCATAATACCTCTGTTTTTTTGTTGATAAATAATAGGTTACTATATTTTGATTAAAGTTTCTTAATCAAAAATAAATTTTAATTTTGAATGTAAACTATTGAGATGTTAATAAAAAATAAACTTTTATCCTATGAAAACTAATCATCAATTTTTAATTGTTTCCGCTGTTTTAATGTGTTTTTTTTTATTTCCGAAACTTTCTTTTTCTCAAAACACAAATAATTCTAATGAAACAACTCATTTTAGAGGGTATTGGTCAATTAACTTAAATGCAGGTGCAAATTTATTTTGGGGTGACTTAAGGCAAAATACTTTTATGCCTGTTTTTAAAAATGAAAATGAATTGAAAATAGGTTATGGTTTGATACTTAATCGGCAGATCAGTCCGGTGTTTGGCCTTAGGGGTCAAGTTATGAATGGCCAACTTTCAGGAACCAAAAGAAGCATTAACAGATATTTTATTGCTGATATTCTTGAATCTAACTTTAATGCAACTATTAACTTTAGTAATTTATTTTTTCAATACAAACCGGAAAGGTTATTTTCACTATATGGAATAGTAGGAGTTGGTCTTACTTACTGGTGTACAAAAGTTAAGACTTTGGGAACAAATAAAATAATTTCAGAAAGTGGTTGCGGTAGTGGATTGTTAAAAAGAACTGTGGAAGGTGTTATTCCTATCGGATTGGGTTTGGATTTTCATCTGAAAGATAATTGGATGCTAAATCTGGAAAGTACTTTACACGGTGTTAATTCTGATGAATTGGATATGACAGTAGGTGGTTCTAAATTTGATATGTATAGCTATATTTCACTCGGAGTTACATATAAATTCAATAATCGTAGTAAAAGGATTGTTTATACAGAAGAATCAGGGCAAGAATATCCGGTAGAAAAAATGCCATCGGGCCTTAAAGGCAAAGTCAGCATAATATCGGAAATGCCTACGATGATATATTCGGGAAACGAATTTATTGTAAAATTGATTATTAATAAAGATATTATTGAACAAGGTGGAAAAATTATTCAATATTTTCCGGAGGGTTTTTTCCCAAACAAAACAACATTAACTAATGGAAATTTTAATTTCGAGGAGCGTACTTTAACAATAAATTTGGAAAATTTGCCTGATAGTTCTATCTTTACTACTTCTTATAAAGTGTCAACAAATAATTTACCTACTTATAATTACTTAATAATAGGTAAATTAATCTATAAATATCAGGATAAGGAAAAATTTATTGACTTTGAAAATATAATTAAAATTGAACAAAAAAGTGACGAAATAATTGAAAGTGAAAAAGTTATCCAAGATGAGAAAATTCCTGAAGATCAAGTTGAAATCCTCATTGAAGATGAAAAAATCGTTAAAGAACAAATAAAATACCCTGTTGAGGAGAAAGTTGTAGAAATTCCCCAAATTCCCACAATAGAATATAGAGTTCAAATAAGGGCAAAATATGGTGAAAAATTACCAATGTCTTGGTTTGCTAACAATTACAACCTGAATCAAAATATTAAGGAGAATTATTATAAGGGCTACTATATTTATACGATTGGTTCATTTCCGAGCTACCAGGCCGCAGAGAATTACAGTTCTAACCTCATAAAAACAAATAAAGTTAAGGGGCCATTTGTTGTTGCTTTCAGAAATGGAAATCGGATTCCATTAA
>CAZBSL010000061.1:9577-13773 GCA_964494265.1 uncultured Bacteroidales bacterium | reverse complement strand
TATTTACTTCAACATTTAATAAAACCTGGCCTAAGAAATTAAGAACCTGTATGTCGTTAATAATTTCTTCTGAAACAATATTTACATTGTCGTTTGCAGGATTAGGATAAATTGAAAGGTTTTCATTGGCTGAATTTTCAATGCCGGTGGTTCCTTTCAAAATATTAACTATACTATATTCGCCATCTGCTGATGGGAATACCTGATCCGTATAAGCTTCAAAACCTGATTCAAAGTAATAAGTTGAAACAACTTCCATTTGATTTTCATTATCCCAAACTTTTATTGAGATATCGTTTCCTGCATTATAACCCTCTTCGTTAGTTAAAGTGCTGAATAAAGGTAGGCTGTTTTCAAATGTATTATCCGAACGAATAATAGTTGAACCAACAAATACATCACCATCATAAACAGCAACTTCGTCACCAATTTCCAAACCTGAAACATACATTGTATAAACAGGATCGGCAGCATTACCACCCTCGAAAACAAAATGTTCAATTGCTTTAGGTGTAAGGTTCGATAAAGTAGATTTTACGGGAATATTATAAACCAATACATGATCGGCAAACATTTTAACAAGGTATCCTTCGCCTGGTGTTGCGTCACCAATTCCATTCACCCAGTTAGGCCCGATTTTTCTTAGCATTTCACCATTTGAGTTTCGGATATAATCTAAATCATCACCCAAAATTCCATCAAATGCGTATAATGCATCAATGGCTTCGCTTGGAAGATAACTTACAAATTGAAAACCTGAAACCAAATTAATAGGTGTTGAAGATGCAACTTCTACACCTGAAAACTCAAGAGTCTCATCTCCGAGCATTTTAAATAAATATCCTTCTGTAGACATCCAATCACCTATTCCGTTAACCCAGTTAGGCCCGATTTTTCTTAAAACAGTTCCTCCAGAGTTTCTGACAAAATCTAAGTTATCATTTAATATATTTTCTAAAACAACAAGCATATCAGTATCTTCAGTTTCGACACAAGTTGAAATAAACTGATAACCTACTATTAAATCAATACTTTGTGTTGCAGGAGTAACTCCACCAATTAATCCGAAGAACTCAAGATATTGTTCCATTAATTCTTCCCGTCCTGTATCCAATGCATTTAATCCACCGAATTCAAATGAAGCACCAATGGTTTTATAATCGACGGCATCATATGCAACACCGCAACCATAATTAGGTGATTGGTTTTCGAGTATCAGAAATGCAGGGGCAGTAGCTCCGATATGGTCAATCCAGCTATTATCACCTGAGTAGGTAAAAGACATACCCTCAGTAAATGAACCTGCCTGGCCGTTAATAGTTCCTAAGTCACTTGAGCCGTCAGATTGTCCGTCAATATTAAACATTGCGTGTACATCGGTTTGATCATCATAATACCATGTGTCTCCACCTTCCATATAAAGTTTTCCGCCACTATTAAGGAAAGCAGCGAAAGCTTGTCCTTCACTACTTGACAGAACGTAATTGTCGGAATAAATTCCAAGACAAAGGAAAATAGAATTATATAAACTCAGATCGGCAGGAATACTTGTCAAATATTCGCAGGCAACATTAAGATTACCAATAGCAGTTTGCATTTCGGGGCCTGAAGAATTGTTTTCATCAAGATCAATAATACAAACAGGAATTTGTCCGACCACAACTGAGAATTCACCTTCACCACCTATTTCGCCGGGTGCTTCGATGTTCACTTCAAAAGCAGCCATGTGGCCGGTAGGAGTTCCTGCATCAGCAGAAACACTAAATACGCCGCTTACATTTTCTTCCGGATCAACTGTTCCATAATTTTGGGGAACAGTATTAACTGTAACATACGGATCGGTTGAAAATAATGCTGTAACAACATCATTAACTAAAGCAGAACCGGCATTTGTAATTGTTATAGTAAAATCTTTTGTTTCACCCGGATCAATTGTTCCCGATCCTGAAATCTCAAAACCGACAAATTCAAGAATTGGGGCATGAGCAATAAGTGTAAATGAACTTTCCCAGATATCTGTTCCGTCAGTGGCAACAACATCAAACATTATTGCTTCTCCGTCAGGAATATTTGTAGCAATTTCAACAGTAAAACCGTCGGTGATTGAAATAATTTCATCAATACCTATATTACCGTAATTTTCAGTATCATCTATTATAGTTAAGAATTCATTATCGCTTGAAATTGTAACATCAACATTATTTGCAATCTCAATACCAACATTTTTAACAGCGATGCTTAAGTTTGCTGTTTCGCCATAATCAAGTTGGCCATTTCCATCAATTTCACAAGCATTATAAATTACATAAGGCCCCTCAGGAGGAACGATAGTAATATTATTATAATATGTTTCAGTATTTAAACCTGTAACAACTAATAAAGCTTCACCTGGTAATAAATCATGTTCAAGACTTATATGTCCTGAAGCATCAGTTACTGCATTATAATATTCACCATTTTGCGATAAGCAAACCATTGCACCGGCAACAGGATATCCGTTGGAAGTAACAATAAGATCGTAAGGCATACCGACAAAAATAACTTCGTTCGATAAAGCAAGAGGTGCAGGCTCAACTGTACGAGGTTGAAGAGCAACATCACCAAAGTATATCCATGTTTTTACAGTTTCCCAATCGCTTCCACCACCTGCTTCTGTTGTCATTAAAACAAAACCGTTAAATACAACTGCACCGAGAGTAGCTCTTTGCTCATTAGTGTTAATTCCACTCTGGTAAGGATGAGCAGTATAATCATAGCCACCTATTATAATATCGTTAAAATAATCTTGCCCTCTCATTGGAGGGTCCCAATCTTGATTGATAGTTGACATTAAAGTTGCAATAGCACCTCCATTTTCTTTTTTCATCCAAGCCTCAGCAAAACAATCACCTGATGTACCTTGAAATGCGCCGTTAACACAAGCAACAGAAAAAATAAACGGCAACTTGTTTCCATTTGATAAATTAGCAATATGACTATTACTAAATCCTGTTGATCCCCATGAAGTTGAAGAACCATGTCCGCAATAATTAATTATACTAACTCCTGAATTGATTGCGTTAGTAACCATAGAAGCAGTTCCTGATGGATCATAAGCGGTTATGAAGTTATCATATGTGTAAGTTTCAAGTTTGTCGTTATAAATAACATCAATATGTTCGTCATCATCTTCGTCATCATCACCAGGGCCTTGATTGGAAGCAACTCCTAATGCACTTGAGTACCAGCTATCATTATCCGGATTTTTTTCGTATTCAATTGTTTTATTAACCTGAATTGTTACATGTCCGGGATTATTAGCAGAAAAACGTCCTATACAGATATCAGCGTGGTCATCACTACCAATAACACAGCCTAATTGAGGATCAATAGGTGCTCCGCCCATATTATCCGATTTAATATCAGCCCAGTCGCCAACTAATTGAACGTATAGTATATTATTATTGGAATTATATCTGTTTTGGACGAGGGTTTTCACGTTTGTACCTGTTGTAACAACTTCTTTATAAACACTATAGCCTTTTTCTTTTTTCCAATCAATATAAGGTTGAATAGCGTCCTCATCTCTTGCTGTTGTAATTACAAGAATATCTCCATATTCTCCAATTACAAGATCATCTCTGTTTATATTATAATTAATAAAAACCGAGTTGTAAATTCCATCCATTTCCCTAACAATTTCATTTGATTTTATCGGTAAAGGATTAATTACTTCTGTTTCATTTTCTATCAATTCAACAGTAAGATTTTTATAAACTCTTAGTACATTTTTTACTGCATTATATCTAAAAGGATAAACATAAACACTTGTTCCTCTGACATCTCTTAAAATAAAAGGGCTAGTGTTTGTTGCAAGATTTTGAGGATACCAGTTATCGCGAATTGAACTTGGAGCGATAACATAAGGCACGGTAGAAGGATCCTGATCTCTGTAAATAACTCCTCTTGAAGGTAAAAGCGGATACTCCAATGAATATTCTTCATACTCCCCTTCAATAATATTTAGAGTTACATTTTTATCAGCAGATAATTGTACAGTTGAACTTATTATGGGCAATTGTGCAAAACCTTTCAACTTGGTATTAACACTTCCAATAAATTGAATCTTGGTATAAGTTGTACCGTCAAAATTGACTTCAGTCAGGCCATAATCTCCAACACTAAAGTTCAACTCATAGACATCTGCTTTAGTTTGA
>CAZBSL010000061.1:0-9477 GCA_964494265.1 uncultured Bacteroidales bacterium | reverse complement strand
CAGGCCATAATCTCCAACACTAAAGTTCAACTCATAGACATCTGCTTTAGTTTGAGCAAATTTCACATCATAAGCATCAGAAGCCATGACGCATGTAAAGCTGAACAAAACAGCAATCACTAAGATAAAGTTTCTCATAATTAATTTTAATTTGTTATTTAATTGTTATTAGAATTTTTTAAGTTTTGATTTTTCTTTATTAACTATCTTACAAAACAAATGACACTAAAGAGTTTAAAATGGTTGCACAAAAACATGTATAATTTCATAAATATACAGTCTTTAATTTCAGTAACAAGATTCTACGGCGGTTTTAGTGGAAAAGGGGAAAACAAAAATTAGCTAAATACTCGAGTTGAGTAGATATTGAATATTTCCAATAATCAACAAAATGGTTTTTTGCTATTTGCCTTTTAAGTTAGATTTAAGGTTTCCAGCCCTTCACCGCAACTAACGGCTATTGTTTGGGGATTTGAAACCCAATAAGCAGTTAATCATCTAAAATCAAAGACTTTATTTTTGCTTCATCATGAAGATAATTATGAAAGTCGATAAACTCATTTTTTGAATTAAACCATTCAAAAACATCATATCTTCTGATATTAGGCAAAAAAAGAACACTCAATAAGCAACATGCAATAATCAATAAAAAAGTAAAGAAACAGAAAATAAAAATCCATACGGACTCCATTTAGCTGTTGAATATTGAGTGTTGAGTGTTGAATGTTTAATCCGAAAAATTGAAAGATTACAACAATCAGAAGATGTTAGTGTTAAGGTTTACAACCCATTCGGGATTTGAAACCCATAGTTTATCCATAGTTTAAGAAAAATACTCCCTCATCCTATCAAAAAAACTTTTGTCTTTGTTGGTAGGTTGGGGTTCGAAATTTTTTGATGCAGAAAGTTTTTCAAGTATACTTGTTTCTTCCTTCGATAATTCTTTTGGAGTCCAGACATTTATGTTTATCAAGATATCGCCTCTGCCATAGGAATTTATGTCAGGTAGTCCTTTTCCTTTCAGCCGCAAAACTTTTCCGGCTTGAGTTCCAGGGTTAATTTTAATCCGTGCTTTCCCGTCAATTGTCGGAACTTCAACCGAGCATCCTAAGGAAGCATCAGGGAAACTGATATAAAGATTATTTAATAAATTTGAACCGTCTCTGATAAGCTCGGGATGTTGAATTTCTTCAATTAACACAATCAAATCGCCGGGAACACCGTCTCTTGCACCGGCATTTCCTCTACCGGAAACCGACAATTGCATACCCTCGGAAACTCCGGCAGGAATTTTTATAGTGATAGTTTCTTCACCATTAACAATACCGTTTCCTGCACAATCGGGGCATTTACGAGAAATTGTTTGCCCCTCCCCTCCGCAGTGTGGACAAGTGGAAGCTGTTTGCATTTGTCCGAGAAAGGTGCTTGTAACCCTTGTTACCTGTCCGGTTCCATGGCAAGTTGAACACGATGTGTAGGATGAGCCGTCTTTGGCACCTGATCCCTTACATTTTTTACAAATAACGTATTTGTTTACTTTAATCTTTTTCTCGACTCCTTTAGAAATGTCTTCGAGAGTAAGCCTTACCTTTACACGTAAATTTGAGCCACGGTTAACACGTCTTCTTCTCTGAGTTCCACCTGAACTTCCAAAACCTCCAAATGCATTTCCAAAAATATCGCCAAAGTTGCTGAAGATATCATCCATTGTCATTCCGCCGCCAAATCCGTTTCTTCCTGAAGCCCCTCCCACTCCTGCATGGCCAAACTGATCGTAGCGTTGTTTCTTATTCGGATCGCTTAGAACCTCATAAGCTTCGGCAGCTTCTTTAAATTTTGATTCAGAATCTTTATTATCAGGGTTTTTATCTGGATGATGTTTTAAGGCCTGTTTGCGATATGCCTTTTTTATTTCAACATCAGTAGCCTCCTTCGACACTTCAAGTATTTCGTAATAGTCTCTTTTTGACATGAGTTGCTTTCTTAATCTTTAAAAAATAATTTATTTCCCAACCACGACTTTTGCATAACGAATAATCTTACCGTTAAGCTTGTAGCCATTTTCAATAACGTCCACAACTTTTCCCTTTAAATCATCGGAAGAAGCCGGAATACTCGTTATCGCTTCATGGTGATCGGTGTCAAACTCATGCTTAAGTGACTCAATTTTTTCAAGGCCTTTTGATTCAAGGGTCTTTCTGAATTTATTATAAATAAGCATAATTCCATCTCTAAAACTTTGAATATCATCTGATTCATCGAGAGATTTTATGGCACGTTCAAAATCGTCTAAAACCGGAAGTAAAGAAATTATAAGCTGCTCGGAAGCAGTTTTACTTAAGTCGATTTTTTCTTTTATTGTACGTTTTCTGTAATTATCAAATTCAGAAAAAAGTCTTAAGTATTTGTCATTTAGCCCGTCATATTTTTCTTGAAGCTCGTTGTATTTATTTTCTTTTTTCTTGCTTACTTTTTTCTTTTTATCCGATTTGTTCTCACGAGAAGAATTTTCAATTTCTTCTTCATTATTTTGCTGATTGCTATTTAAGTTATTTTCATCCATATACATCAATTTTCTAATAATACAATTCTAATTCGGATGGAATTCCGAACGCTTTTCTGCTTAGCAAATTATTTGCCAATTTATTAATTAGGACAAATTGTCATAAGTTATGAAACCGGTATTCGGAATTTAATAAAAAAAACAAAATATTAAATCTTACTAAAAATGCTAAAGTTCCTGAGATTAAAATTTAATTCATTAGTAATAAAAACAAAAATCACCCGGAATTATTCCGACATTAAAAGAATCTACGGGAGTTCCAATATCTGCATTATAAGAAAAAACAATACCGTTTTGAACATAATCAAGAGCATCAGCTCCATAAATCCTATTAAAATTTTTGTCGAATGCAAGGGCATAAAAAAAGTTGTCCCTCTGTATGAATGGAGATTGTGGTAAAATATTATCGCCTATTTCCATTCGATATATGCCACCCGGATAATTATAAAACAATACATCTGCTTCAGAATTGATTATAAGTTTTTCTGGGTGATTTTCAATTGATGGGAAAATGAATTCCTTTATTATAGAATAATTATTAACATCAATACAAACTAATTTACCGTGAGTGTTACTCGTGTCAGGTATCCCATTCCAACCCTTACCCGAGCACATTATCCATAAGTTATTATTCTTGTCAACTTGTATCCCTGATGGTTTTTCTCCAATTACTCGATTTTCTAAGACCGTATCAGCCTCGCAATCAATGATAGTAAGCACACTATCAATTGAATAAGCGCCCTGATTTAAAACAAATACTTTGTTGTTAACTTTGATCATTCTTTCCGGGCCTGTACCGGTTGGAAGTTGTTTTATAACAGAATTTGTATTGAGATCAACAACAGCAACTATATTATCCCAGCTACTTATATATGCCTTGCTATCAGATATTCCTAAAAAATATCGTGGTAAAACGATGTCTTCGATTGTTGCAATTGATAGGAATGTTTTTGCATCGACAACCTCAACTTTATTGAGATTATTAACAATGATATAAGCCAAATCCTGATAAACTTTAATGGATTGAACAATATTTCCCAAGGGCCGATTATTCACTTTTTGAAAAATTTCATTTTCAACTCTATCGTTTACAAGGCTCTTGAAACTTATTGTTCCTGTTCCCGAACTAAATGGGCCTTCATTAGAAACGAAAACACAGTTTCTATAATCTAAAATTTCAGAACTTGTGTTATTATCTTTCTTACATGCTTGAAATGTTACTAAAAACATTAAGCAAAAAATTAATGCTTTAAAATCATAATTCTTCATACCTTTTTCTTTTTTCTTTTAAAATTCTAAGTTTAATGTTATTTCAAATGATCTGCCAGGCATTGGCCTGTATTTAATCACTTGATAATCTTTATCAAAAATATTGTTAATATTAAATTTCAAATTTATTAGCTTTCCATCAAATTCAAAGTTTTTAATTACATTAAAGCTTGCAATTGAATAAGAAGGAATTTCATATAAGTTATCTCTTGAAGTAAATACCTTTCCAACCCAATTATGATTATAGGAGATTGACCATTTATTATAAATTACCTGCAATTGTGCCGAGACATTATGAAGCGGAGTATAAATTAATTGCTTTTGATATGTTTCATCATTTTCATCTAATTTCTTTTGATAAGTCGATTTTGAATAAGTATATGCTTCTGAAATAATTATCTCTAATTCTTTAATTTTTAAATTTGTTTTGCCTTGTAACTCAACTCCTCTTGCCCAAACTTTTTGCACATTATCAACCGACCAGAAATTTTGTTTCGGTATCCACATTATCATATCGTCTATCATTGAATTGTATGCTGTAATTGAAAATTCAGAAAAATGTTTTTTGTTCTTTGAGGAGAAATTAAAACTCAAACCTATCTCTTCGTTCCATGAATTCTCTGGTTTTAGATTTTCGTTTCCGCCCGGAATCCAAAACCTGTCGTTTAAGGTTGGAGCCCTGAAATTACGTGAAATGTTTATTCTCCCTAATATATTTTTCCATATTTTTCCTTCAAAACCAAGTGAAGGAGTTAACGGAACATCGTATTCTTCAATAAATTCCTGCCTTAGATTCAAGGCTGCCGACCATTTTATTTTTGAAAAATTAATTACCGACGAAAAGAAAATTGCTGCTTCTCTACGTTTTTTCAACCCCTGATAACTTTCGGCCTCGCCTGTTTTTGTTTTAAGGGAAATACCTGCAGCAATATTTAATATTTCGAAAACAGATTTCTTGAAATCAAATTCCGAAATAAAACTTTTCATGGAAATCTTTGAATCAATATTTGTCTCCTCAGTTTCGCCTGTCTTATCAACATAATGTAAAAATTCGTCAAAGTAGGCCGCTTTCACAGAAATTGAGCCGGCATTTATAAATTTCTTCCATTGAGCATTTGTACGAAAAGCTCTATCAATTTGATAGGCATTTGTCGGGCGTGAAGTTAAGGTTCTTGGAATTTCGGGATCAGAAAATTGAAACCAAGCAGCTATTGAAAATAATTGCTTTTTCGTGATTTTACGAAAATAATCCTGAAAAATACCATATTGAAATAATTCAGCATTTTTTTGTTTTTCGTTTTCTCCATAAATATTTTTAAAACTGAAGTCATTTTTCATTTTCCGTATCATAATCCCACTTGAAGCCGACCATTTTTTATCGGACAATAAGACCTTCATTTTACCGGAATATGTTCCGAAACTTCCTGATGAAACCGAGAAATTATATTTATTTTCTGAGTTTAAGAGAAAATTATTTTCAAGGTGAATGCTTCCGCCAATATTTCCACTCCCAAACAAAGAGCTTGAACCTCCGTGCTGAATCTCAACTGACTCAAAAAATGTTATCGGTATTAATGAAAGATCAGTCATTCCGATATTCGGAGGTTCAATTGAAAATCCGTTCCAAAAAATCCCGGTATGATTGGCAGTTGTCCCCCTGAAAGAAAGAGTGGCAAGGCTACCCGAACCATAAGTTTTAATAAAAATCGGGCTTTGCGAAAGTAAAATTTCTGATAATGATGATAAAGAATTTTGTTTCAAAACAATCGAGTCAATTCTATTTACTTTTAAGGCAGTTGAAAAATCATTCAATCGAGTTTCTTTGAATTCAAACTCGGGAAGATTTATACTGTCGTTAACACCTGACTGAGAATACAAAAACACAGGAATTAAAAAAATAAATAAAAGAAATTGTATGAGTTTACTCACTACTTTAAATTTAAAAAATAAGTTGTTATGTCGTTATTTTACTATAATATAGAAATTTAACAATATTTCAAGCAAATTATCATCTTTACCCCAATTAATTTCTCCCAAATCTTGATATTAAATTTTTTCATAAACGATGTTTTAAAGTTTAATTTATTAATATTTTAAACTTCAAAACTTTACGGAAACAAACCGAATAAAGCAGGTTTTACCCTAAATTTTATTCTAAGCTTTTTAACCCGAAAGCTCTGAACTATTTTAAAATACTGGCAGGTCTTCTGACTTACTCACTTTTTTGAAGGCCTTCCCATCCCATTAATTTGGAGACAGTGGCAAGGGGTTTTCAAAAAGTTAAAGAGCTTACAGCAGCGGGAACTGTTCAGGAATTCCAAAACGAAATCGGTCACCTGATTCCCTATTATGACTTATTTTAAAAACAAAAATAAGTTCACCATTATTTTTAACAAATGTATAATCTTTTTTTTAAAACTGAATAAAAAATTAAATATTTTTACAAATAAATTATTCACAATGCAATGTTTTTTAAACCAATCTAATAAGTCTTAAAGAGAAATTTTACATCAATTTATTGTCGTTTTTCAAATCTTATACATATCCTAAACTTTCTTAGCATTTTTTTCTATTCAATCCAATTATTTCTATTTTTACAAAAACTTTTGCATGTACGAATCATTTATAATTTTACTTGCTGTTGCTGCTCTTCTGACTTTTATCAATATCAAATTCCTTAAACTTCCAACAACCATCGGTTTAATGATACTTGGGATTTGTTTATCTGTTTTGCTTCTAGTTATTCGGCATTTTGATAATGAGTTATTCATAAAACTTCCCCACATTCTTAAAGAACTTGATTTCCATGATTTTTTAATGAATATTTTATTAAGCTTTCTGCTTTTTGCCGGAGCTGTTCACATCGACATCAAAACTCTTGATGAAGTAAGAATTCCTGTTTTTGTTTTTGCTGTAATTGGAACTATTATTTCTACTTTCATAATTGGATATTTATCATATTTGGCTTTTGGATTATTAGGATTGAATATTCCTTTTTTGCACTGTATGTTATTTGGTGCCTTAATTTCACCAACCGACCCGATTGCGGTTTTGGCAATATTTAAAAACTATCGTTTAAAAAAAACCCTTTCAACAAAAATTGAAGGCGAATCTCTTTTTAATGATGGTATTGGGATTGTTGTGTTTGTTACAATTCTGCAATTGATTATGGGCGATGAAAAAGGATTTTCAATTCAAGAAACAAGTCTGCTTTTTTTAAGAGAAGCCGGAGGTGGAATATTATTTGGTTTATTACTTGGTTTTTTCGGCCTGTTCTTTTTAAAAAGATTAAAAAAAGACCCTAAAACTGCTGTAATAATTACACTCGTTATCGCCACCGGCGGATATGCAATTGCAAATGTAATTGAAGTTTCGGGTGCTTTGGCGATGGTTGCTGCCGGTTTAACAATAGGTAATTGGGTACATAAATATGCTGGAATTGATACAAAAACTTTGATTACAATTTTTTGGGAAATAATTGATGAGGTTTTCAACAGTATGGTTTTTGTAATGATGGGTTTAGCTATTCTCTTAATTGACCCGGTTGCAATTGATTTTTTAGCTGCTTTTTTCGCAATTTTTATTGTTTTAATCGGTCGATTTGTTTCGGTGTTTATTTCAAGATTTTTGGTTAGACATAATAAATTCAGCAAACCCTGGTATAGTTTGAAATATACAACTATAATGACATGGAGCGGATTAAGGGGTGCTTTAGCTTTCGCACTTGCTTTATCAATTACACCGGATCTAAGCGGGCATTTTATTGTTTTTCTGACCTATTCAGTTGCTGCATTTTCAATAATAGTTCAGGGCCTGACAATTGGAAAATTAGTAAAGAAAATGAAAATATGAAGATGGAAATTGGAAACTTGAAGTTTTAATTGCAAAAAATTAAATCAATAAAAAATATATTAATTAAAAAATAATAGAAATGAGTACCGATCGTCGTGATTTTTTAAAAACTGCTGCTCTGGGAACAGGTATAATAGCCACCGGGTTATGGGCATGTAATTCAAAAAGGAATTCTGTTCCATGGGCAAGTAATTATACACAAATATTTAATATGTGCGGATATTCTGCACAAAAACTGCCTGTTGTGAGAATTGGATTTATCGGCCTCGGCAACAGAGGTAAAGGAGCAGTGATCAGAATGGCCCATATTGACGGTGTTGAAATCAAAGCTTTATGCGACAAACGTATTGCCGGAGTATCAGAATCGCAGAAAACTCTTGCCTCGTTCGGTTTGCCAAAAGCCAAAGAATTTTATGGCCGTGAAGATTCATGGAAGGAACTTTGTGAAATGGAAGACCTTGACTTAATATATATTTGCACACCTTGGAGTCATCACACGCCCATGTCGGTTTATTCAATGGAGAAAGGCAAACATGTAGCTGTTGAAGTACCTGCAGCAAAAACTATTGATGAGTGCTGGCAGCTTGTCGAAACAAGTGAAAAAACAAAACGCTATTGCATGATGCTCGAAAATTGCTGTTACGATTTCTTTGAATTAATGACATTAAATATGACAAGGCAAGGATATTTCGGTGATTTGGTTCATGGTGAAGCAGCATATATTCATACTTTGATGGGTATGAATTTTGCAAAACCAAAAGACGATCAACAAGTTGATAACGGATATACTGATATGTGGCGGCTACGAGAAAATATGCGAAACGGAAACCTCTACCCTACTCATGGTTTAGGCCCTATCTGCCAAACCATGAATATCAACAGAGGTGATCAGATGGAATATCTAACCTCATTGTCAACCAAAGATTTTCAGATGGCTGAAAAGGCTAAAGAACTTGCTGCAACCGATAGTTTTTATAATGAGTTTTCGGGAAAAACTTATCGTGGGAACATGAACACAACCCTTGTTCGCACATATAAAGGGCGCAGCATAATGATACAACATGATGTTACCTCTCCTCGTCCCTATTCCAGAATTCATCTTTTGAGCGGAACAAAAGGAATGGCTCGTAAATGGCCTTCTCCTGCACGAATTGCACTCGGACATAATTATTTGAATGAAGAAGAATTGAAGCAAGCAGAAGAAAAATATACTCCGGAAATTGTAAAACGAGTTGGTGAAATGGCTAAAAAAGTCGGTGGCCATGGTGGAATGGATTTTATTATGGATTGGCGTCTTATCGACTGCCTAAGAAACGGTTTACCTCTTGATCAGGATGTTTATGATGCAGCTCTCTGGAGTTCCATAGCACCTTTAAGCGAATGGTCGGTTGCGAATCGCTCAAATTCGGTTGATGTCCCTGATTTTACATGCGGGAAATGGAAAACTAACCAGCCAATTGCTTTGACTTTAAAAGGTGGTGGAACAACTGAAGTAAAGAGTCTTCATAAGGCTGATGCTTCTAAGCAGTTAAATATCTAAGAATTAGCAATTGGGCTTAGTCCCTGGTATTTCAACAATTTCACAATTTTCATTATTGATATAAATTAGTATCTTTTTGATTTTTTCGTATCCCATATCATAAAGAATATCTCCATATTTATTAACTTGTTTAATATCGGATTCTCTAAGACTTCCGGTTTTGTAATCAATAATTGTAAGTTTATCATCATCGAAAATGAGTCTGTCCGGTCGATATGATTTTCCATCAGGAAGCAAAATTTCTGCTTCGTTC
>CAZBSL010000060.1:10156-13913 GCA_964494265.1 uncultured Bacteroidales bacterium | reverse complement strand
TTTTTCCATTTTATATACCCGATAATAAAACCTATGCTTGCTGAGATAATATTAAATACTTGAACACCAATAATTATTTGCAATATTGACCATTTATCTGAGAAATACTGTATTAAAATCAAACAGGTTCCAACATCAAGTAAAATGATGGCTAAGAAACTACTAAATTGATTACCTTTCCAAAACCTGTATCGTTTTTCAGCTTCATTAATAAGCTCCTTTACAGAAACCGAATAATTAACATTTTTGAATTTTGAGTATTTATTCCTGAAATGAAAAGCGAGAAGGGTAAAAGCTAAAACATAACAAACACCGCCAATTCTTTGATTGAGGTCCATTTCGTCATCAGGGTTGAAAACATACAAAATCGTATATAAAAAGATAAGGGCAAAAAAGAAGATTTGTAATATCCTGACAGCCTTTTTAAACTGTGTATCTTTTGATTGTAGCTGATTAATGAGTGTATCAATATTTTGTATGTCTATTTCTTTATTGTTTTTCATAATGATGTTTTTAAAGTGTTAAGTTTTTAAGCATTTCCTTTAATTCATTTTTTATCCGATGAATTTTCACTCTGACATTTGGTTCGGTAATACCAATAACCGAAGCAATTTCCTTGTGGCTAACCGACTCAAGAACAAGTGTTATAATTATTTTATCAACAACCGATAACAAATTTATTTTATTTTCAAGGGACTGAAGCATTATTTCCTTCTCTTGTATTTGGCCTTCATCATAATCCAGTAAATCTCTTAGCCTTTCATCATCTTGCCTAATAAAGATTTTTTTACGGCGAATTTCCTTTTTAGCAAACCCTAAAGCAGTATTCACGCTTACCCGATAAACCCATGTACTCAATTGAGCATCGCCTCTAAAGTTCTCTAAACTTTTCCAAATATTTATCAGAACTTCCTGATACATATCATTATGATCATCCTCATTTGAAGAATAATAACGACAAATACCACTTATTTTATCCTTATTTTCTCTGATGATTGTTCTAAATATTTCTTCTTTTTTAGACATAAACAATTTATTTGCTTTATAATTTAGTTACTACAACATAGCAAATGTTACAAAAAATTTTTCTACTGAAAATGCAGACCTAAACAGAAAAAATCTGTTGGGGAAAAAAGTTTTTGGAAACCGCTTAAATAGTAGCTCATATTTCAAAAATCAGATTACAAACATAATCCATATTGTTCAAAACCGGAAATTGAACTTGTGCTTGTTATACTTCAAGTTTTTTCAATTCAATGAGTAATTCTTCAACAGAATCAACTTTTATCTCATTTCTATTCTTAGAAACGATAGAATATTTCTTGTTTTCCGAATTGCTAATTTTTACACAAATTTCAGCGTTTTCATCATGAATAAAACCATTTCTTCTTAAAGCCTTTGACACCCAATTAAATTCTATTCCGTTTCCCGAGATATTGATTTGCTTTACATTAGCGTCCTTGCTTATGAAATTCCCGGAACTATTATCAAATTCAATCCCGTTTTTTTCGAAAAAACTATTAAAATCTCCATTTAAAACAAGGTCTTCTGGTGTTCCGCATTTAATTTCTTTTCCCTGAGCCAGTAAAAATAATCGATCAGCATATTGAAGGGCAAGATCAAGTTCATGTGTTGAAAGTAAAATGGTTTTACCGGTGTTATGTGCAAGTTCTTTAAGTAATTGCATGATTTCAATTCTGCTTGGTAAATCGAGGAAAGCCGTAGGTTCATCAAGAATAATTATTGGTGTTTTTTGTGCAAGAGCTTTTGCAATAATAGTTTTTTGTGCTTCGCCATCACTTAGTTCGCCGCATAGTTTATTTTGCATTTTAGCCATACCAAGTTGTTCAAGCGATTCGTTAACAATTCGAATATCATCATTTGTGAGTTTGCCAAAAAAACCGGTATATGGGTAACGTCCCATAGCTACGAGTTCATTTACAGTAATATTTGCAGTATCGGTTTTTTCCGTAAGTACAACACTTATTTGTTTGGCTAATTCTTTTTCAGAATAGTTTCTGATCTCTTTATTATTTAAAATTACTTTTCCGGATAGAGCTTTGTTGAAACCTGTAAAAGTTCTTAATAATGTTGATTTTCCGGCGCCATTTGGACCGAGCAAACAAACAAACTCTCCTTTATCCAAACTAATATTAATGCCTTTATGAAGAATTATTTCCGACTTTTTTTTTAAGTTAAAGCCAATACTTAGATTTTCGGTATGTAAAATTTTCATCTCCAAATCTTTGTCTATTAATTCTTAGTTCAATGAATTCAATTTTTTCTTTTTCAAGATAACAGAAATTACAATCGGTGCTCCAATCATTGAAGTTACTGCATTGATTGGCAAAGCTCCATCGAAGCCGGGCATTCGTGCTATCAGATTGCAAAATAATGCTAATAGGGCACCGAAAAATAATACACCCGGCACTAAAACCTTATGATTTGAAGTTGAATAAAGCATTCGTGCAAGATGTGGAACCGCAAGGCCTAAAAATGCTACAGGCCCGCAAAATGCAGTAATCACAGCAGTTAATATCCCCGTTACTAATATTATTAAAATTCTTGTTTTCCTAATGTTTAAACCAAGGTTCTTGGCATAATTCTCACCAAGCAAAAGCATGTTTAACGGTTTTATCAAGAGAAATGAAAAAAATAACCCTATTAAAATAACAGGAATAAATAATTTCATTTGTATCCATGAAATGTTAGAAAAACTTGCAAGGCCCCAAATTGCAAAAGCATGCACGTTTTCGCTAATACTGTAAAACTGTAAAACACCAACCAAGGAAGAACTTATATATCCTACCATAATTCCTATTATGAGAAGCATGGCATTGTTTTTAACTTTTCGGGCGAGAAACAAAATAAGAAAAAGCACTAAAACCGAACCTGCAAAAGCTGCAAAAACAATAGCGAAATTACCAATTGTTGCGATTCCCGAAAATGCAAAACCTCCAATATTTCCGACAAACATAATTACAAAAGCGACCCCAAGGCTTGCTCCCGAGCTGATACCGAGAATTGAAGGCCCTGCTAAAGGGTTTCGGAAAAGGGTTTGCATCAGAAGCCCTCCAATGGCGAGGCCACTGCCGGATAGACAGGCAGTTATAGTTTGTGGCAAGCGACTTTTTAAAATAATATTAACCCAAACCTGATTATCGCTTCCCTGTCCAATTAAAATTTTCAATACATCAGGAAAAGGAATATAAACCGAACCGACAGCAATATTTAACACAAAAAACAAAATTATCCCGAGCAAAAGCATTAAGTTCAAAATAATGTTGCTGTTTTTTAGCTTGTCGATTATTACATTTATTTCCATTTTAATAATCGCTTAAAATATTTTGATTTGTGATTGGGAAGCTGCTCGGGATTTATTGCTTTTATTAAATCGGCTAACACAATTTCAGGTTCCATAATTCCATCTTCAAAATAGCTTGTTTTAAATGTATTACAAAATATAATATTCGTATCCTTAAAAGCTTTAAAATCGGAATACGGTTCAAACTCCGCTGCTAATTGAGTATATGAATAATCTCCATCGTAGTAATCTTTTATGCACCAAAATTCTGCAGATGCAGCTTTTGCATAAACGATTTCAAAATCAAGGGCAAGAGCTTCATAGGTTTTTTCATTTTTCCACAGATAATTTATACCGGCATCCTCAAAAAATTTAGCCATATAACTTTCTCCACCGGGTAAATACCAAATCTGGCCATATTTTTTTGAAGTAAAAATATCAGGTTGATCTTTT
>CAZBSL010000060.1:0-10056 GCA_964494265.1 uncultured Bacteroidales bacterium | reverse complement strand
TAAATACCAAATCTGGCCATATTTTTTTGAAGTAAAAATATCAGGTTGATCTTTTATGTTTTTGCTAAGTTCCTTCAATTTTTGATATTTCGTTACAATTGAATCAAATACCTGATTAGCATAATCCTCCTTATTAAAAAAACAGGAAAGAAATTTTATCCATTCGGCTCTGGCAAGAGGCGTTGTTTCAAGAAAACTTGTGTTATAAACCAGGTTTATGCCAATTTCTTCAAGCTTCTCAAAACTATTGCCTGGATGAGGAGCAAGTAATAAAATATCGGGATTAATACTTAGAAGTTTCTCGTGATTAATGTTTTGTGGCGGACCAAATTCAATTATTTCTCCATCCGAAACTTTTTCATGAATGTATTTATTTTTAATGTATTGTGCTTCGGAAATTCCACAAATGGCATCTAAAACTTCTAAGCGATTTGCATATCCTATTTGCGTGGAATGAAGGCATGCAAAACTGTTTAGAGGAATGAAAATCCGTTTTCCTTTTAATGAATCCGGAATGAATGCATCTTTGTCAGATAAAATATATTCGTTTATAATCCGTGTAGTATCTCTTGGATTATAGATTCTTATAAGTTTATAATTATCAAAATAATCGATTTTAAAACCTTTTGCAAATTGAGGAAATACTTTTGCGGAATAAATTATTTTTTTGGAATTCAAGTTATTAATTTCATTATTTTGTTTTTTTGAATTACATGAAATAAAAAAAATCAAGACAATTGAAATTTTTAAGAATTTTATCAAGGAAATATTATTTTTCATTTTTTTTTTACTTTTTTTCCCGAAAGCACTATCCATGATTAGGCAGGTTTTCTGGCTTCTCCCTCTATCTTGAAATCATTTCACTAATTTTAGTAGTGATATGTATTCCAAATATTTAACGATAAAGAAATTATCGTCTGGGATTACAGTTGCGGGTACAGCCCCTGTTTTTCACAGGATTCCCTTTTAAGCATTTCTGCTCACCGAATCATGTGCAAACTTAATGTTTTTTTGGTTTGGGGTTCAATAAAAGATAAGGACTAAGTCCCTTCTTTTTAAAATATGAGTTTAATCCCTGTTATTTATCCGCTGGAATGGAACTACCAAAATTATTGAAAAGCTGAGAAACGGAATTTATTTCTTGATTGCTAATACAGGTAATTGTCAGGTTGTAAAAAAAATGATATTATTAAACTAAAACCGCCTCTTTTACCTTTTCTTTCAACAACGCAATTTCAACAACCTCAATCATTTCATCAACATAATGAAAGTTCAGGCCTTGAATATATTCGGCTTTAATTTCTTCAATATTTTTCTTATTTTCTGAAGATAAAATAATATCCGTAATTTTTGCTCTTTTGGCAGCCAATATTTTTTCTTTAATTCCGCCAACAGGTAAAACTTTTCCACGTAAAGTAATTTCTCCGGTCATAGCGAGATTTGCTTTGATTTTGCGTTTAGTAAAAGCCGAAGCTAAAGCTGTAAAAATTGTGATTCCTGCCGAAGGCCCGTCTTTTGGTGTTGCTCCTTCAGGAACATGGATATGTACATTCCATTTCTCAAAAATTTCAGGATCAAGGTTTAATATATGGAAATGAGCCTTTAAATACTCAAAAGCCAGACTTGCCGATTCTTTCATCACTTCGCCAAGATTACCTGTCATTGTCAGATTTCCTTTTCCTTTGCTAAGGCTGACTTCGATAAATAAAATATCGCCACCCGCAGCAGTCCAAGCCAAACCTGTTACAACTCCGGCAATGTCGTTTGAGATGTATTTATCTTTCTGAAAAACGGAAGGCCCCATTATAGTTTGTAGGTCTTTTTCATTAATTTTCTTATTATATTCTTCTTCCATAACGATATATTTTGCCTTATTCCGTATAAGTTTGGCAAAACTTTTCTCAAGCGACCTGACACCTGCCTCTCGTGTATAATCATCAATAATTTTTTCGATTATATTTTTTGAGAATGAAACCTGTGATTTATTAACTCCGTGTTCTTTAAATTGTTTTGGAATTAGATGCTTACGTGCGATTTCAACTTTTTCTTCTAATAAATATCCGCTAAGATCAATAATTTCCATCCTATCGCGTAATGCAGGGTGAACCGTACTCAATGTATTTGCCGTGGCAATAAACATTATTTTGGATAAATCGTACTCAATCTCAAGGAAATTGTCGTAAAAGGCGAAATTTTGTTCGGGGTCTAAAATCTCAAGCAAAGCTGCCTGAGGATCACCACTTATATTATTTCCGCTTACTTTATCAATTTCATCAAGCACAAAAACCGGATTTGAAGATTTTACTTTCTTGATGTTTTGAATAATACGGCCCGGCATAGCTCCGATATAAGTTTTCCTGTGCCCGCGTAGCTCCGATTCATCACGTAAACCACCGAGAGACATTCGTATATATTTTCTTTTTACGGCTCTCGCAATTGATTTACCGAGGGATGTTTTTCCAACTCCCGGAGGCCCTACAAAGCATAGAATGGGTGATCGCATATCGTTTTTTAACTTCATTACGGCTAAATGTTCGATAATTCTTTCTTTAACTTTTTCAAGTCCGTAATGATCATGATCAAGGATTTTCTGTGCTCTCTGTAAACTATAATTGCCCTTAGTAACTTGGTCCCATGGAAGTTCGACAAGAGTTTCAACATAATTCATCTGAATTGAATGTTCAGCGGCAGAAGGATTCATTCGTTGCAGTTTCTTCAATTCTTTCAAAAATGTTTCGCTTACTTCTTTCGACCATTTTTTATTCTTTGCTTTTTTCGTAATCTCACTTATTTCCTGTTCGTTTGGAGCTCCACCCAATTCTTCCTGAATTGTTTTTAATTGCTGATTTAAAAGATAATCTCGCTGCTGTTTATCAAGATCAACTTTTACTTTGCTTTGAATTTGTGTTTTAAGCTCAAGCATTTGCAATTCCTTGGTTAGTGAAGAAAGCAAAATATTTGCCCTTTCCTTAATATCAGTAAGTTCAAGAATTTTTTGTTTTTCTAAAACGCTAATATTTAGGTTAGAAGAAATAAAGTTTATAAGAAAAACATGGCTCTCAATATTATTTATTGCAAATGAAGCTTCGCTCGGAATATTTGGAGAATGTTTGATTATTTGTATCGAAAGATCTTTTAAAGAGGATAATAGAGCACTAAATCCTTTATCTTTAATATCAATCTCATCATTAATAATTTTTGTAACTTTTGCTTTAAAATATGGTTTGGTTTGCACATATTCCTGTACTCTAAACCTGCTTTTCCCTTGAATAATTACAGTAGTACTTTCATCAGGCATTTTTAATACTTTCAAAACGTGGGCAACCGTACCTACTTTATTCAAATCCTCTGTTGTAGGGTCTTCAACATCAATATCTTTCTGAGCTATAACGCCAATAATCTTATCTTTTTTATTGGCATCTTGTATTAATTTGATAGATTTATCTCTTCCAACAGTAATTGGAATCACTACCCCTGGAAATAATACGGTATTTCTTAACGGAAGTATTGGAATATGTTCGGGAATTTTTTCGGAACCCATTTGTTCTTCGTCCTCTGACGAAAGTAAAGGGATAAATTCAGCTTCAGAATTAAAATCTGAAAGATTAAACATGATATTATTAAATTCAGAATTCATATTTTCTTTTTAAGTCAATTTGTCAGTAATAATTTATGACAACTTTGCAAATTAATTAAATAATTTATCAATTGGTTTAATTACCAGACAATTATTTTGTGTCCTTTTTTCTATTAATTTTCAATATTATTTTTAAAAAATAATTTTTAACAATGTCAAGTAATATGCCAAAACAAATTTAATAATAAAATAAAACTTCCAACATAAAGTTATTTTATTGAAAATTTATTATTTGTATCTTTGCGAATGCAAAATAAAGATTTATAATATTTGTATGTAAGGTAAGGCTTGATTTTTTAGCTTAATCTTAAAACAAAATAAATTATTTTTAGGATGGATTTTGAATTAATTACAAAGCAGGTTTGCGAAATATCACAAGAAGTTGGTGAATTTTTAAAAAAAGAGATTCACAATATTGTCCCAAAAGATATTGAGGAAAAAGGAAAACATGATTTCGTAACCTATGTTGATAAGACATCTGAGAAAATGATTGTAGAAAAACTTTCAAAAATACTACCGGAAGCCGGGTTTATTACTGAGGAAAATACAGCTTCAATTAAAGGTACACGCTTCCAATGGATTATTGACCCGCTGGATGGAACAACAAATTATATTAATTCAATTCCTTTATATTCAACAAGTATTGCCCTTATTGACCGGAAGGAAATTGTCGCGGGGGTCATTAATGAAGTTAATTTGAATGAATGTTTTTATGCATGGAAAGAAAGCCCCGCTTACTTAAATGAATCTGAAATTAAAGTTACCAAAACAAATTCTCTTGATAATGCCTTACTTGCTACGGGTTTTCCTTATTATGATTATGGGAGGTTGAATGAATATTTGGAATTGTTTAAATATTTAATTGAAAACACCTCCGGAATCAGGCGTCTCGGCTCGGCTGCCGTTGATATGGCATGGGTTGCATGCGGACGCTTTGATGGTTTCTATGAATATGGATTAAGCCCCTGGGATGTGGCCGCAGGCACAATTATTGTTAAACAAGCAGGAGGGAAAAATAGCGATTTCTCAGGAGGAAATAATTTTATTTTCGGAAAAGAAATCATCTCAACAAACTCAAAAATTCATAAAGATTTTAATTGTTTGTTATTAAAATATTTTAATAAATAAAATTGATTATCAGCGATATAAATATGGACAAAAATAACACAGACTTAAAAGAGCTTAATGAAAAATTGAGGACAAAAGACAGTCCCGTAAGAAGTATTCTTAAAGCATTTAGTTGGAGAATAATAGCAACATTCACAACTTTTGTTATCAGTTATATGATTTTCAGAAGATATACTGAACGAACAGTTGATGAAAGTATTGAAAATGCTACTTTGATTGCAAGTATTGAGTTTGGGGCAAAAATCATTTTTTATTATTTGCATGAAAGGCTTTGGACAAATATTCGATGGGGAAAATATTGGAAAAGAACATATTGGAAAAGTAAAGCATGGAAAAAGCTTTATAATAAAAAACATTCGGAAGAATTGTGATCAAAATGAAGTAGAAAAATGAAATCTGAATCTCATATTTTTAAATTGTTTTATATGGAAAAGAAATATCTAAAATTAAATAATATTAAAGCATATATAACTGCTTCGAATAGTTTAAAAGTTTTATCGATTTTTTTATTTATATTTTTATTTGTGTTTACAAATCAGTTAAATGCTGATGAAACGCAAAAGGATAAGAAAACTAAAGTTTATAAATTTGATATTAAAGAAGAAATTGCACCACCGGTTTGGCGAAAAACGAAAAATGCTTTTTTACAGGCAAAAGACACCAATGCCGATCTGATTTTGATTCACATGAATACTTATGGTGGAATGCTTGATGCTGCCGATTCTATTAGAACCATAATTTTACATTCACAAATACCTGTTTATGTTTTTATTGATAATAATGCTGCTTCTGCGGGTGCTTTAATATCAATTGCTTGTGATAGCATTTATATGCGTTCGGGAGCCAATATCGGAGCAGCAACCGTTGTTGATCAAACCGGAAAGCCGCTTCCTGATAAGTATCAGTCGTATATGCGTTCAATGATGCGATCAACGGCAGAAGCTAAGGGACGAGACCCTGAAATTGCCCAGGCAATGGTTGACCCAAGAATTTATATTGAAAATATTAGCGACACAGGCAATGTTTTGACATTCACTACTTCGGAAGCTATTAAGCATGGATATTGCGAGGGCAAAGCAGAAAGCATTCAGGAAGTACTTGAAGATGCGGGTTTCCATAATTACGAAATAATTGAGCAGAAGCTAACACCACTTGATAAATTCATTGGCTTTTTGATAAATCCGATGATTAGTGGAGTGCTGATTATGATAATAATGGGTGGAATTTATTTTGAATTACAATCGCCGGGAGTGGGGTTCCCTCTTTTAGCTTCAATTATTGCTGCGTTATTATATTTTGCACCCCATTATATTGAAGGACTTGCAAATAATTGGGAAATACTGATTTTTATAATAGGAGTAATTCTGGTAGCAGTCGAAATTTTTGTCATTCCCGGATTTGGAGTGGCCGGAATTGCAGGAATAATGTGCATTATCATTGGCCTGACTCTTTCAATGGTTGAGAATTTTGGATTTGATTTTTTATATATTAATTATACTCAATTGATTAAATCATTTTTTATTGTCATAATTGCTACTTTTTTATCTCTGATTTTGTCATATTACATAAGTAAAAAAATATTTACTTCAACAGTTTTTGGACAATTGGCGCTTGCAAGTACTCAGCAGGTTAAAGATGGATTTACTTCAGCCGATGCCGAATATTTAACAATGATAGGAAAAACCGGATATGCAAAAACTATTCTCAGGCCTGCCGGAAAAGTTGTGATTGAAGATGAAATTTTTGATGCAACTGCCGAATCAGGATTTATTGATGAAGGTGAGAAAATTGAGGTGATAAAATATGAAACAGGCCAACTTTTTGTTAGAAAAACTGAATCCTGATTTAAAGAGGGAAATAAGGGGAATAAAGGTATAATGGAAATATCGAATAGGGATGGCATCTCTCAGGAGAAGTGAAAATAGAATCATCTCACACTGAAACTCAAAAAGAGATGCCATCCCTACATTAGTCGAACAGCTTTGTGCAATGGGAAATACAGGTATAAGGGAAATATTGGAAATATGGAGACTTTTATATTTTTTGTCTCAAATACCTTTATACCCCTATACACTGATGATTAAGTTCATATAATATCAAAAATGGAAAACCGCATTAAATTATTAAAAGAAGACATCACAAAACTAAAAGTTGATGCAATTGTAAACGCAGCAAACACATCTCTTCTTGGTGGGGGAGGAGTTGACGGGGCGATTCACAGGGCTGCAGGTATACAACTTCTTCAAGAATGTCGAACTTTAAACGGATGCCCGACAGGTGAAGCAAAAATCACAAAAGCTTATATGCTTCCTGCAAAATTTGTAATCCATACCGTTGGCCCCGTTTGGAGAAAAGATTCAAGTAAAGTAGATGAACTTCTAACAAATTGTTATAAAAACAGCCTTACGATTGCAAAAGAAAATAATTGTAAAACTATTGCTTTTCCAAATATTAGCACAGGTGTCTATCATTTTCCAATGAAAGTGGCAGCCGAAATTGCTGTTAAAGAAGTGAAGAGTTTTCTGGAAAACGAAAGCTCAATTGAAGAAGTTATTTTTGTTTGTTTCGATTTAGAGAATTATAATATTTATAGGGAATTAATAGATTTGAAATAAATTTTAACCAATTTCTTTTTTTTTCATTCCCGGAATTTCCAATAAAAACGTAATACGCTCCAAAAACGGGTAATAGTCCAATCCCGAATCCTTTCGGGAGCAAGATTAATGCGGCTGCGCCGAATAATCCTGTCTATTTGTTACTAACTGTAATTTAATCACTAAAAACGTTTTTTAAATCTTGCCTACCAACAATAGCCATAATTTCTACAATGTCATTATTAACTTTGAAATATATACTATCAGAACCGCAGACACAGCGCCTATATCCTGTTCTTATATAATCAACTGATTCAAATGAAAATGGTCGTTGAGCTATAATGTTAAAATACTCAAAGAAAGTATTAAAATATTTGTCAGCTTGTGTCAATCCAAATTGCTTAACTCCGTATTGATGAATTCTAATTAAGTCTTCCTTGGCAACATTACTTAATCTATATTTAGTCATTTAATAAAGACTTAGATTTTAATAATATTTGCTCTTTATCATCAGTAGTAAATCCACTTTTTTCAGCTTTTTCCAATTTAGAACTTATCCAGTCAATTTGTCGTTGTTGTTTTCTTGCTTGGCGCACTAAATCATTAACAAGTTCGCTTTTGCTCGAATACTCTTTACTTTCAACTTGATCTTTTAACCATTCGTCATTTGGTTGCGTAAATGAAATACTTTGTCTATTCATAACTTTTATTTGGTGTAAAAATACACCAAAAATTCATCAAATGCAAAGATAGTTGTAAAATTAGTCATTAATTTATTAAATCTGTGTCCTGATTTATTATAAGTTGGTAACGGTAGCGGTATGTTGCGTATCCCGCAGGGTATGCACTATAGCGTGTGTTGAACTAAACCCTTTCATGGGGGGACTTAGTTTGGAAAAATGTTTAAACTTAAACGATAAATTAAAAATTAATATTATACCAAAACAAGAAAAGTTCTTTAATTATTACAGAAGATCACAAGCGAAAAATTAAAAGTTTTACTTCACCAAAAGTATTCCACGGTGAACAATCCCCGGAAAATCGATTCCCGAAAATTTTTAGGTAAAACATTTAAAACCTTCGATAAGTACATAGCTGCATGGGGTGTGGTTCAACATATCCTGCCTGGGTTTCCGCTATTGCGGAACAGGATTTACAGACTGCTTAGAGTACTATTTATTGTGTACTGGCCTTTTTATTTTTTTCCTAAAACTATTCTATTGTAACAGTCGTCACACCATTCGTTCTCAGGATTTTTCTCCTTTTTTGTTACCAAATTGATTTTGTAGTTTTCGCCACAGTGCGTACACTTTTTCGTTATCCAATTCTTTGGATCGTTGTGTTCTTTTTCGAACCATTCTTCTTTTGCTCTTCCCATAATTTTTACTTTGTTTTATTATTATATATTTTATTTCCAAAAAGTTTTAAAATCAAAGGACTAAATATTAGTTCTGGTAAAACTGCTGGTAAATAGATAAACAAAAACATAATGTCTATCGGTAAATGCCAAAATGCCCAAACAAAATATGAACTGATTATGGTTAGGATCCTAGTCAAAATAACAACCATCATACTTGTCCAAAATGATTTCTTATTTCTCCAAAGAATATAAGCCTGAAAAACAGCACCCGATAGAAAAGTAATAGACCCTAAAAACAGAATCAATTCTAAAAGTTCAATTATTGGAGTCGGCTCTTGTTCCATTATTTGTCAATATTTGGCTTTTATTTCGTTTTAGGTTTATCTTTTAGTAGAATTAACCTTCTTGGTTCTCTTCTTTCTAAAATGTTAGGAATTCGTTCTTCGACAAGTCCTTTTCTTCCATCCTTTGGATTTTTTTCTCGACCATTCTTGACATCAATTGTTGTCATAATATTAACGCACAAAATGTTTTGTTCTATTCCTGTTTCCTTTTCTAACTTCTTAATCTCTTCTTCTGCTTTCTTTCTATATCCATAATAGTCAAATGTCCCATTACATTCGTTTGGATATTGATTTTTTAATTTTAAAAGAGATTCTTCTATGATTTTCATAACGGAATTAGCATACTTAATAGCTTCTTTTTTAGTTGGTATATAACCTTTATGAATGACGCTATTTCTAAATGGAATTTCATTATTACAATTTAGCAATAAAGGTTCTTCTCCGAATGTGTGCATATAAAGCATTATGTAAGCACCTAGTTGTCTTTCTGATTGACTTGAAATTTTTTTCCAAGAGTTATCAATTAAATCAAAATCAATTTTCGATACTTTTAAAATCGTTTTGACAAAGAATTCAAAATATCTTTCCATTGCTGAAGTTAACGAAGAAACAGATTCACGATAATATCCATCAACTATTGCATTTAATCCATATTCGAATAGAATCTCGAAGTTTATATTGTCAATAATTGTTTTTGAATTATGACCTTTCAAACAAGTAAATTCATAAATCCCATTATTGTTGACTTGCTCAAATGGAGTAGGTATTGAAGTTCCGTCAAATGTTTTAGGTTCTCCTTTATCGACTTGTTCCATTATGCAGTCAAAACAGGCTAAATCTAATAACATCATAATTTATTAGTTTTTTGGTTACTCAGCTTGTGCCACAACTTCTTATATGTACACCTTTTGTGTTCATATCCAACAACCATACTGTGGATATATACACCTTTATGTTGTTTATATTTCCAATTCATTTTGTAAAGATATAAAA
>CAZBSL010000059.1:11072-14009 GCA_964494265.1 uncultured Bacteroidales bacterium | reverse complement strand
GCACCCTTCAAAGAAAAGTGCTTCAATTAAAAAATAAGAATTATTTTTTCGCTCTATACTATTTCAGAGTGAATTGAGAATTTCCAATAACTTCTTCATCAGAGAATATTTCAACATTATAAACACCTGTCATCATTGGTTCTTTTGAATATCGTTTGATCCAGTCCAGGCAAACATCTTTCCGAATATTATTATATTCTATATCTTTCATAATTGAATACTGCAAAGTTTCTCCTTGGAAGGTAAAAGAATAATCATCACTTTTATTTTTTACTAAAATCAATTTATCCGGCCGTGCAATACGAATATAAAGAGTTTTAACTCCTTCGGGAATAATCAAATTTTCTGATAATGTAAAACAAATTTTAATTTTCTCAACTCTTCTGGCTTTATCTGTCGGAGTTTCTTTTCCGTTTGATTTTAATCGCATTGGTACTGCTGTTGTATTGTAAGCTTTCAAAACAGAGGCCTGCTCGACCATTTCAGAAAGATCTTCGGCAACACGGGTTAGTTCAGAATTTAATTTCAACTCATAACTAAACTCTTCTTTAATTCTAATATTTTCTTCGGTTAAAGCTTTATTGACATTATATAAAGAATCCATTTGATGAACATACCCTTGTGCAACTCCTTGTAAAAGTTTAAGTTTCTTCTTGATTTTATAATATTCCCATTTGGTATTAAGAAGTTTTTTTATTTCACTTGCATTTTCTTGAATTATACTATCTTTAATAAATAATGAATCGGATAATGTTCCATAATCAGTTTTAATTTTATTGTGCTCAGACATTAAGGAACCCAACTCAGTTGTCAATTCTATTCTTTGTTGTTCTTTTTCAGTTTGTAAAGTTTTTAATTCTGTTTTGGTCATGTTTAACCAAATTATTAATCCGACAACTGCAATTATTAGAATAATAATGATAAAAAATAATAATCCGGAATTTTTCCTTTTTGGAGGTGTTGCTTGCTTTGCTTGTGGTTTTTGTTCGTCCATGATATTAGATTTAAAAATTTCTATTTATAACAATCAAATATATTTTACAAAATTAATAAAAGATTGCTTATATTTTATAATTAATAATCACTAATATTTGAATCATTCATTTCTACAATTTTGAAAAGAAACTTCTTCTTCAATATATTAATAAAAAAATATTAAATTAAATAAAAGTTTTCTATGTAAAAGATTCTATTGTTAGCTTATCAATATCCTCGTTTTTTTACTTACTATTTTTGATTCTTTTAATTTCAAATTTATCAGGATATCTATTTATAATTTCTTGTTTCCATTCATACGGATATCCGGGTGAAGTAATATGCTTTTTTTCATCTTTCACATATCCGTCATTATATTTCATAATCAGATACTCGCCAAGCTTTTTCCATTCATTTACAACCATTTTGCCACAATTCGCAGAATAATCGGTCAAAAATTCAATTCGCTCTTGCCTGTTTAATTTTTTAGCAACTGCGGTAATTGAATCTTGTTGGCTAATTATTTTGTTTTCAAGTTCGTTTTGCACTTTTTGAATATCCTTAATCATATATGAATATTTTAGATTTGCAAAATTTGAAACAAAATTAAATACCCACCAAGCCGATTCCCAAGAGAATTTATTTATATCGCCAATTGTGAAAGCTTTTGGTATAATCGTGTTATTACAATAGATAGGAATATAGCAGGTAAAATATGTATCATCTTCACCGAACCAAGTAATACCTCCAATTTCGTCGGGAAGCCAAGAGCGGAGCTGAGCAATATAAGAAAAGGCTGAATTATAAGTTGAAATTGGCCTTTCCCACGAATAATTAACAGAATCAATTTCCCACGACAAAGGCCTGCAACGATTTGGATTGCCGAAAGGGCCGGCATCCAAGCCATTTGTCATGTCAAAAGCAGTTCCCTCATAATGATCACGAACCAAATTAATAACATTTTTAAGTGATAGTTTTTTATCAGGCTTAATCCATAAAGGGTATCGTTTCGCATTTTCCACAGCACGACAATAATCTGTTGACAAATTTAACGAAGGTGCTGCCCTGTTAAACATACTCCAAACACGTGTTTCGCAATATTTAAGTCGGTCGGGTGTAACTTCGTTATAAATTTCATTAAAACGAAATGATTCACCGGAGTTAGGATTATAATATCCTTTTTCTATTGCAAAAGAAATTACATTTTCGGAATACAAACAATTATCAGGATCATCCAATGGAAATTCACCAATTCTGGCCATATTAGCATGTGCTGAAATATAACCATCCGGAATTTTAACGGCTACCCAAATTGCTCCTTCTCCTCCGTTACCGGTGCCGACCATTTCAAGAATCCATGCTTCGTTGGGATCGGCAATAGAAAAGGATTCCCCTTCGCTGCCATAGCCATATTTTTCAACAAGTGAAGTAATTACTTCAATGGCTTCGCGTGCAGTTTTTGCACGCTCAAGAGCAAGGGTCATCAAATGCCAATATTCTAAATATTTTGATTTATTCCAAAGTTCCTCTTTTCCTGTAAAAGTTGTTTCACCAATAGCAAGTTGATGTTCGTTCATTTGAAAACCAACAACTCCATAAGTGTGCGGAACCTGAGGAATTTTTCCCTCAACTCCCGAACGACTTTTGAAAGTTAATGAATCTCCCGGCAATTGATCTTTGGCCGGAGTTTTATCAATTCTGAAGAGCCATTCGCCATCATTAGTATAAACCAAAAAAGTAGATCCATCGGTGGAAGCACCCTTAGTTACAATAAGGTTTGTACAAGGGAAGGTTTGCTGGAAAAATAAAATTATAATTATTGAGAATATAATCTTTTTCATGGTGAAGATAGTACGCTGATAATTTAAGATGATTATGATTTAGTATGATTGTTTTTGTATTCTTTTGTTAAGACTCGCCTTTTAAATTGTGGTTCTTTTCCAAAGTTCAGGAGAATGCCAA
>CAZBSL010000059.1:0-10972 GCA_964494265.1 uncultured Bacteroidales bacterium | reverse complement strand
GTTAAGACTCGCCTTTTAAATTGTGGTTCTTTTCCAAAGTTCAGGAGAATGCCAATTTCAATTGGAGTTTGATTTGAAGAAGACAATCCAAGCTTTCTTAATTCAATCAACATTGCTTTTTCATATACTTTTTCTAAAAACCCATAACCCAATTTATTATATACTTTATAATAAGCTTTGATTATCAATTCTGTGATATCAGAATATAAATAATTTGAGATATTTGAAGTTTCTTTCATTACTCAAAGAGTTTCTTTAATCATAATAAATAGTACACTGATGTCTTACGATTATTATGATAAAATATGGTTAAAAACAATCTTAATAAAATCATAACTATCATAAGACATCAGTGTACTATTAAAAAAAAATTAATGCGCTGATCCAATTACCTTAAACTGATCTCCTGTATCTTTAATAATTCTTCTATACCATTCTTCGCCATAGCCAGGTTGTTGAAGTTTTGGGTTTTGATGGCCTGGATTTGGTTCTTTCACGTTTCCATCCATATATTTCATAAACAAGTATTGATAAAACTTTTTCCAATCATTAACAACACGATTTCCCTGATTTACTGAATAATTTGTTAAGTATTCAACAGCTAATTCTTTATTGTTTTTGTAAAGTGTTTTTGCTCCGGCATCAACAGCGGCCGTGAAATCAATAAATTCGTTTTCAAATGCAGACTGAAGTTTTTCAACATCAGGATGAATCAAATTATAACGAGTATAAACAAAATTGCAAACTTGATTGAAAATCCAAAAACCGGAATTATCCGACCATTCCATCATTGCACCATTACCACGTTCAAAAACCTCAGGAATTTCCGTGATACTTGAGTACATAGGTACATAAACCGAGCTGGCTGCATCATCAACGCTAAACCAAAAAATTCCACCAATTTCATTTGGTAACCACGAACGCGATTGTGTAACAAACGAAAAGCCTGTTTGTTGAGTTGCTGTAGCTCTTTCATTACAATACGCCACATCATCAACCTTCCATGTCAATGGACGCCAACGATAAGGAACACCAAAAGGGCCGGCACCAATATCCAAACTCATGTCTAATTCAGTTCCTTCGAGATGATCTCGCATAAACATCATCATATCGTGAACGGAAACTTTTTTATTTGGCTTAATCCAAAGAGGCATTCTGTTACTTGCAAAATTTTCAGGGGTTAAAGGCTCTCCTTCAATATGTTCTTTCGGGTGAATAATGTTTCCTTTTACATATTCCCAATATTGATCCATTCCGCCAATTACCTGATTGAACATTGTCCAAACACGGATTTCGCAAAAACGAGCACCACCAAAACCAACCGGGGCATAAACATCGGAAAAACTAAAATCATTATCAGGACCCCTATAAAAACCTTCTTTTTTCGCAAATGAAATAACATCTTTTGAGTTGAAAACATCTGCATTCGGGTCATCCCACTTATTAACTTCTTGATAATTAAAGGTAGTAATTCTTGCCTGATTAGCATGTCCGCACACATAACCATCAGGGATTTTTAAAGCAACCCAAACACCTCCTTTTTCAGACATTACAGCATTTCTTAAAATCAAATTACCAAAATGCATTGCATCATGTTTTCCAATGTTTTCTTCAAGAGCTTTCTTAAATTCATTATCTGTTTTGAAGGATTGCCCTTTAAGAAGAGCTAATTTTTTCAATGTTGCTTTTGGAATATCTGCTTTGGCAAGATTTTTAAAAGATGTTCTTGTCAAAGTTATATTTCCACCTTTGCCAATCAACTCCATTATCCAAACTTCATTAGGGTCAGAAATTGAAAAAGATTCACCTGTACTTGCATATCCGTAGTCATCCATTAATTCCGAAATAATTCGAATTGCTTCGCGGGCAGTTTTAGCACGTTGTAAGGCAATATAAATCAGACCACCATAATCAACTATTGCGCCAGGTTGGCTACTTAATTCCGAACGGCCCGTATAAGTTGTTTCTCCAATTGCAACCTGAAACTCGTTCATATTTCCAATTACATTGTATGTTTCGCTAGCTTGTTTGATTTTTCCAAGGTATTTTCCGGTATCCCATTCATAAACTTTCATCATTATTCCTTCGGGATAAATAGCTGCCGGCCAATGATACAGTTCGCCATATAAAACATGTGAATCGGCAGCGTAACTGATCATTGTAGATCCATCGGTTGATGCACCTTTAGTAATTAGGTAGTTAGTACAGGCATTTGAGTTCATACCGAAACCAGCTAAGATTACGATACTTAATGCCAAAATAAGTTTTCTCATAATTCAAATTTAATAATTAATAATAATATTTACATTGTAATATTTCAATAAAAAAATTGTATGCTTTACATATTGTGTTTTTATTTATGTTCAAAAAAATAAGCATAAGCATAGCTGCAAATATATAAATTTTAGAAAGAAAGGGAAGGATGAAAATTTGTGTGGGAAGGAGAGGGGGAAGAAAATGTAATAAAAGATTATATAATCTCTTATAGAAAGAAATATTCATCTAATAATGCAAGTAAAGAAACAGCTTAGTTTCTAAATACTTTTTTTTCGCTTTATAAGAAAAACAGGTATATAGGAAAGAAAAATACCTAAAACGAGAATAATAAAAGTAAGTTTTAAAATACCAATATCCTGAAGTAAAAACACTATAACAATAAATAAAATATTTATGCCCATTAAAACCAATGTTGCTTGAAAGTGCGTATTCCCAAGCTTTAACAACCTATGATGAACATGTTCTCTATCAGGATAAAATGGAGATTTTTTTCGAGAAATTCTAATAATAAAAACACGTAAGGTATCAAAAAGAGGTACAAATAGTATTCCGATAGAAACTGCCGGTGCAGCTTTTATTGTATAAATACTTTCTAAACCAATATTATATTCATTAAATTCTATTATCAAAACAGCCATTAAAAATCCAATAATTAATGATCCGGTATCTCCCATAAAAATCTTGTTTTTTTTGGAAAAGACATTAAAATAAAAATATGCTAATAATGAACCTGTAATCCCGAAAGATAAAATAAAATACTGGTTATTATTAATAAGAAAGAACCAAACGCCTAATACAATTGAGGCAATTATTCCAATTCCGGCAGAAAGACCATCAATACCATCAATTAAATTAAAGCAATTAATAATTACAATGAAAATAAAAAGACTTAAAAAAATACTAAATACATAATCTATATCATAAATACCAAAAAATCCGTGAAGGTTTGTTATCCTAATATCTCCTAAAAGAATAACTATCAATGCTGCGGCTATTTGCCCAATTAATTTTTTCTTCCAACTAATAGAAAGAATATCATCTTTTAAGCCAATAAAAAAGAGAATTAATAAACCAGGAGTAATATATTGAATAGATGGAAATGATTGTAAATTAATGAATATCAACAATGAAATCAATATTCCTGCAAAAATTGCAACTCCTCCTAAAGTTGGAATACTTTTATTATGTGATGTTCGCCCATTTGGTTCGTCAACGAGATGCTTAGCTTTTGCAACTGCTACAATAGTTGGGATAGAAACAAAAGTTATCAGAAAAGAAAATAAAATACTGGAAAATATTAGAAACGTAACATTGTCAAATATCGTATTTATCAAATCCATACGCGCTTTTTAAATAATAGTGTTTTTTTAATTAAAATTAGAGCAAATATAATAAAATATTTTAATTTCAAAAATTATTTAAAACAAAATACATTTAATAAATTTTTAAAGACAAAGATAAAAATTTTGATTTGTTTTTGATCAATATTTCATTCTTTTTTTAAAAACCAAGTCTTCAGTATTTTCCCAATCAATTTTTAAACTTGCTTTTTGAATGTCAGTAAATTTAAAAAGACTTAAAACTTTTTCAAATTTATTAGTACTATTTTTTAGTCCCATTTGGTTTTTCAAATTTTGTAATAAACCAACCTTAAAACTTATTGGTGTTTGAGGATCAAAATCTCTGGGATGGAAATAAAGTAAAGTATAGTTGCGGCTTTCAAGAGATTTTATAATTTTCTTAAGGGGGATTATTCGAAAATAACCACTTCCCGAATTAAAATTCATGTATAAATATTTAAAAGTTGAAACAGGCAACTCTTTTATTAAATTGCCATTTTGAGTTTTTATTTTGTAAGGATGAATATCTTTATTTCTTCTATTAATTACAGTAAGAGAAGAATCATATTTAATTCCTAAATCACTCAAAACATCAAATACCCATTTGTTTGTATTATCAATAGAAAAAGCAGGCATTCTATAACTGTCAATTTTTTTTCCGCTAATATCTTCTATTGTTTTAATGCTTTTTTCGGTATCGGCAAAAAAGGAAGTTTTATCTAATAATCTGGTTGTTTGGTGTAAGTAAGAATGACTACCTATTTCAAAATTCATCTGAGTTAACATTTTTATAATTGCCGGATACTTTTCGGCAATCCACCCAAGCACAAAAAAACTTGCATTTTGATTGTATTTTTCCAATAATGTTGTAATAACTTCCAAGTTTTTCAACAATCTTGATTCATTGTCATACCAATTTTTCGGATTAGCAAAATATCTATTATTTAATAGGTGATACCAGTCTTCGACGTCAATTGTTAATATGTACATTCACAGTAAAGATTAAAAGACAAAATTAAAAAGAAATACAATGAATCAAATTATAATAATTATTATGGCTCTACTTTTGTAATTGTTTTGCCCTTCTTGTGTGAAATCCTTCATATTATTTTCTATTTTTGAAGTTTTTAAATAATTATGGTAACTTTAAAAATTCAACAATTCAAAGAATTTATTAATAAACACAATCTAACTTTTTTAAAAGATATTTTTTTGTTTGCTTTGATAACCATTGTACTTCATTGGTTATGGTGGAATATATGGTGGAAGTATGAAATTTTTGATTTTTTGCATTCATGGGCTAATCACCTTGCACATTGGGTTTACCTTGGTTCTACTTGGGTGCTTGACAATATTTTTTCGGTACAACATATTGCAAAAAATGATACTTTGTTTTTTAACAAGGGCTATGTTGCAGTAATAGAGAGCTGTTCTGGGTTAAAGCAGTTTTATCAATTATTCTTTCTATTATTAATATTTCCGGGACCATGGAAGCATAAACTATGGTATATTCCATCAGGTATAGTTTTTATATTTTTAGTAAATATTTTCAGAATTGTGATGCTTTCTTTTATCCTTCTGTGGAAACCTGATATTTGGGACCTTGCCCATATGTGGATACTTCGCCCATTTTATTATGTAGTTATTTTTATTTTATGGGTTGTCTGGGTTGAAAGGTTTAAAGAATAAAGAATATGAGAAAGATTTTCGTTTTTTTTCTCCTTGCCTTGACTAGTAAATTCTTTTTGCAAAATAAGGCCCGATTAAGCTTGCAATTGGCAAAGGAATTCGTTTCCATAATTCTTTCATCCAACTTTGTTTTCTGATATTAAATTTTTTTTGACTTGAATGATTCCAATATAATTGTTTATCATACGCACCCCATTGCTTTTTGTAATTATGAACTCCGCTGTTTAATGAACTTCTGCCAAATGAAAAAATATCTCCATTATTATCGCAAGCATATTTAATCATGGACCAGTTAAGCAAATATGAAGTATATAAATGATTGTACTTTTTTAATGATGCTAACCAAATGTTTTCGAAATAACCATAATATGAAAGCATAAAAGAAGAACCTATCGGTTTTTCATTAAAATAGATTACCCAAATTAAAGAGTTTCCATATTTATAATCTGTTAATAAATTTCTGAAGAATGCAATTGGTAAAACAGGAGAGCCAAGACGATGAAAATTTTCGCAAAGTACTTTATAAAAATCGTTTAATAATTCTGTTTTACCATGTTTTATTATGAGACCATTTTTGACAGATTTTCTGATTTTTCTTCTCAGATTGGATTTAAATCCGAAAAAAACTGTGTTATAGTCATTAAGATTAATAAAACTAATTACCTTATCTGTATAAACATTTTCGCTTAGCTTAAAAAAGCTTCTTATTTCATATTTATTAATTGAGTAATTATCTAATTCAAACTTTAATTGCTGTAAAAATTTATTATTGTAACTTTCATGTTTATTTTCACAAATTACGCACCCATAAGAAAAATGTGGTAAAGAAACGAGTTTATTTTTTAATAATACGAAAGGGAAAAACGTAAACGTCCCACTCTCACTTTCAATAAGTAAGTATTTTGATTCCCAATTAAAAGTTTTTTGAAAAATATTCCCCAGTGAAGGATTTAGGGAAAGAGGGGTTAAGGTGCAATTTTCTTTAACGAAATTGTTCCAGTTTTCTTCAGAATTGCATTGGATTATTTTCGTGGTTGGATTAGGCACAGATGATATAGATTTACAGACAAATACACATTTACGCAAAAACTTACGCTTGAAAAGCTTTAAATAAAAGCAAAATTATTAAACGTTTTTTGCCGGCAAAAATAACAAAATAGCACTAAAACTATTTATATCTGTATTTTTTTTTGTACTGATTTTTCCATCCATTTATAAATCAAACCACCGAGGGTTGCACCTACTATGTTAGCAATTATATCAAACCATGAGAACGACCTTCCTTGATGCATAAATAATTGCATTAATTCCATTATTGCGCCCCAAACAGGTACAGAAAATAACAGAATAATACGTATTGCTTTTGATAAATTTCTTTTATAAAAAGCCCACATAACCAGCCACCCTAAACCTAAATACATTAATAAGTGAATTATTTTATCAGCTTCGGGGAAAAGAATAATTTTTGGGAATTCTGAGGATGGCGTTAAAGAAAGAAATATAATTATAAACAAATAAAAGAAACATAAGAAACGCCTTAGTAACAAAGAAAAAGAAAAAATAAAGGAAATTATTTTCGTCAATTGATTGTAATTTAATTAATGAAAAAGGAATTAAAAATTATAATAGAGGTTATTAAGTGAGGTTCGTAATGCAAAATAAATGTAGGATGTTTTTTCTTTTCTCAAATCATTTTTCAGATAACGATATGTAAATCCTAAACTAAAATTTAAATTATATGCGGGATTTATAAGATATGAAATATTAATATTGTTATAAAAAACTGTAGTTTTAATTCCCTGGCCGATATGGTTACCATATTCAGAATCACGAGTTTCATACGATTTAAAAATATCTTTGCCATAGTTTTTCCCGTTAGGGTCTTCTCCATATAAGGCATATTGTAAATGAAGCTTAAAAAACAGTCTGTTATGGTTATATTGAAAAATATTTACCCATTCCCAAAAATTTGCTCCCAAAGGGTGTGCTAAAGGTTGATTGTAATGGCCGTAATTTTTTAATGGATCTCGTTGTGAATAAGTATAAGGCCTTACCCAATTATATTCGGTTTGTAAATACAAGTTTTTGATACAAAAAGGGTCATAGGTTTTAAAACCAAGTTGAAAGCCTTGTTTGTTACCCCACCATTTTTCGCCTCCGGTAACTTCCGATAATTTGAATTCATCAAGGATAAGTTGCCCATAGATAACATTATGTTTACCTACAATAACACTAAGATTCAATCCCATTAATGCATTATCAGGTGAACCGATACTAAATTCAAGCGGCCTCATAAAAATAATAGGATTTAAATATTGTAAATCAAAACCTCGATACATTCCAGCACTATCGGTAGCTTGCCAAATTACAGCATCAAAAAAGCTAAGGTTTATTCTTTTTGATATTGCCCAACTTAAGTAATGGACTGCACTATATTTCCGGGGATGGCCAATTTCGGGACGATTCTCCATAATGTCAATATATTGGTTATATAAAACCATATATTTGATATGCCAGAAATCAACAGTAGCTTTCAAAAACAGATTATTGAAGGCGTTATCGGATAATAGAAGAGACCTGTAACCATCGCCAATAAAATTTTTTCCATGCCCAAACTGGAATGAAAAATATTTTCCTGCGTTCAATGCCAGATATCCTGTTGCAGCAGCATAATCAAAACCATCATCACCAAAGCCCTTAATTCCCCCTTGGCCCGGGACAACCCTCCATTTACGAATGTATTTATCGACGTAATTAACGAAGGCCGCCTGATTTTCATAGAAATTAGTATAAAACGATAAATTTTTTCCTATTCTTCCTTTTATCTCAAAGCCTCTTGTGTTTACCCATGAATTTTCATCATCATTAAAATCATATCCAAAGCCAAAGTCCATTAACAGATTAACAACTATATCATAGTCTGCATGGTGTAATCCTACTACATCATCATTAAATATTTTATTCCATGCTTTTTGTTTCCATTTTTCTTTAAATGCCTTCTTCTTATTAAAAGTTCTTTTTAAAGAATCATAATTTATCACCTTTTTCAGCCTCGAAATATTAAAAGGGTTGATAGAAGTATGAAAATAAATTTCCGAAGAATAGACTTCTTTATAAATATTCCTATTATATGTTTTATTTAATGGAATGTATGAATTCTGGGCATTTGTAAGCGAATTGAAGCCTAAAGAAATAAGAAAAATTAATATTAGTTGTTTAATTATTGACATTTATTATGATTTCAAATTGCATATAGATATCCGGATGCATGATTTTCATTAAATCAACTTACATGTTAAAAAAAACGTGATAAAAGTACATTAATTGGCGTTACAAATACATAAAATCATGTTACAAGTTGCGTTTTTTGCTTTACATGTTAACAAAATCGCATTACATGTTGATATAATGGCGTTGCAAGTGAATTTTATTTAATTTTTTATTCGCAGGCGGATTTTTTCTGTCCACTAATTTCGCTAATTAACACAAATTTTTACCACAGATTGATGCACAGATTTTTTTTAGGTTTTGTTCAAAAGGATTTTTTGATTTTATTTTGTGAAAATTCGTGAAGAATTAATCAGTGTTATCTGTGGTTGGGTTTTTACCACAGATTAGCACGCCCTATATGCATGATGCAACAGGGTAGGGATTGATGCACAGATTAGAACGGATAATTTAGTAATAATGTTTTCAGAATAAGTTTAAAGTGAAAAAAATTGATTTTGATGCAAAGAGATTATTCAATGAAGTTTGTCCCAAATACTCGTTACAAATTTCTGCGTTTTGAGATTTTAAAAATGCACTTTAAATTTTTTTAAGCAACTTCGTAAATAAGGCTATTTGGTTGTTTCATTTTTGAGGATGCATTGAGCACTTCTATACCAACGATATTACCTTTATCATTATAGTCTATAATAATTCCTTTTTTTTCTTCATCACTTTCTGCTACTTTATCGTTTACGAATTCTATATATAATACATCAACGCCTTTGTCATATTTAATTTTCATACTTTTCAAATTTTGAGGTTTTATAAACCGTAATTATCAAGAACGGAGCTTTGCAAATATTTACAAAAACTCTGTAAAGATACTTCTTTTTATTTTCAATTATTTTCTTTTGAAATATTTTTACACATTTCTCGGAGCTAATTGCTTTATCAGGATGATTAATGATTGTATTAACAATGGATTTTGGTATATTTCTTCTTTTGATTTGCTCCAGTGAATGTTTAGAATACGTAAAATTCATTATGTTCTGTTTACTTCTGTTTCATTACTGTGATCGGAATGATATTTATATTCTATTTTGTATTAAACCCGTTGGAATTAAATTTTCTACCGCTTAAATCCGTGAAAACTAAATTTGTGTTATCTGTGGTTGGGTTTTTACCACAGATTAACACGCCCTATATGCATGATGCAACAGGGCAGGGATTGATGCACAGATTGATGCACAGATTTCTTTTAGGTTTTGTTCAAAAGGTTTTTTATATTTCATTTTGTGTTAATCCGTGAAAACTAAATTTGTGTTATCTGTGTTTAAATTTTTCACCACAGATTTATACTGATTGATGCACAGATTCTATAATGCAGCTTTCTTTAAAGCCTCCCTGATATTAGAATCTTTTTTGCTAAGTTCTCTCAAGGCTTCCAGAATTTTATCCTGTTCTCGTTTTACGGGTGCGAGGGTTGTTCGTCTGTCATAAATAATGAATCCGAATAATGCAAAAATAGCTCCAAGTACGAGCCCAAAACCCCATGTAAAATATGTATCGAATTTGTCTTCAAGACGGTCAAGGCGATTATTTAAGCTTTGCTCAACCTGCTCAATACGATTATTTATATTTTCTTCAAGTTTATCAACTCTTTTATTTAATGCTTCAAGATTTGCTTCAATTTGTATCAACCTATCACGGTCTGCAAGAGTGTAAGGTACTGCTTGATAATTATCCTGTGCTATTAAACTTGTTACTGATAAAATGAATATAATAACAAGTATAAAATGTTTCATGATTATTTTTTTATTACAAAGGTAATAAACTTTTGATATTGTTGATTAATGAAATTGTTTTTTACTTCTATTTTGTGAAAATCTGTGAAGAACTAATTAGTGTTATCTGTGGTTAGATTTTGTTTTACCACAGATTTGCACGCCCTATATGCATGATGCAACAGGGCAGGGATTGATGCACAGATTTGCACAGATTCTATAATGCAGCTTTCTTTAAAGCGTCTCTTATATTTGAATCCTTTTTACTTAGTTCTCTTAGGGCTTCCAGTATTTTGTCTTGTTCTCTTTTTACAGGTGCTATAGTTGTACGTCTGTCCCAAATAATAAAACCAAATAAAAATACCATAAAACTAAACAACAAACCAAAACCCCAATAAAGGAATGTTTGTAGGTTATCAAGCCGTTGATTAATCACATCAAATTGTGTTTGTACGCCTTCAAATCTTTGATTAAGTGTTTCTATTTTTGCATCCATTTCACTACGTAGGCTAATCATTTCGTTTCGCAAACTGTTCATTTCATTACGCATACCATTTACATTAGCTTCAACCTGAATCAGTCTGTCACGGTCGGCAAGAGTGTAAGGGACTTCTTGCTGCTGTGAATAAGACAAAAGCGTCAGAAATAAAAATGAAAAAAGAATAATTAAAT
>CAZBSL010000058.1:8307-14175 GCA_964494265.1 uncultured Bacteroidales bacterium | reverse complement strand
TTACCCGATAAAGAGTCTTGATTTTCAGATAATAATTGTTGTGAAATTGTGAGAAGGCCATACTTTTCAAATTCTACAATGGCCACATAAGATATCCCTAAGCCTGCAAAATTTGACAATAATAATTTGTTTTTAGATAATGCTGAAGCTGTTATAGTTGAAGTGTAATTATGAATGCCTTCGTTAGGGCCTGATGAAATTGTATCTGAAACACTATAATTTGATTCAAATGACGATTGATCGACAATTACATTTACTGTTCGTGTAGCAATTGTTTCGTTACCTGCTTCGTCTAAAACTATGTATGCAACTTCGTAAGATCCGATTTTGTTTTCATCAAGATCAGAATCAACTCTGGTGGAATAAACTGCAATATTGTCCCAATACTCAGCACCCGGGTCGTCAAATTCCGAATTTAATAGAATCTCCATAGGATTTTCACCTAATATTTCCACAATCGGGAAAACAATGTCAGGATCTTCTTTTTTGCACGAAAAGCAAAATAAAATCAATGATAGAAAAATTACAGAGGCAAATAGTAAAGATATTTTTTTCATTGTAAAATTAATTTTCTGTGAATATATAATTTAATAAATAATTCATTCAAAACTATTAATAATTTCAATACATTTATTTATTTTAGTTTCTAAATTTAATTTTCCATCAATCCAATTTATTTTAAATCCCTTTTTTTCCATTCTTCTAAACCAGGTCATTTGTCGTTTTGCAAATTGATGAATAGCTGTGTTTAATTGCCTGAACATTTCATCATAAGAAAATTCATCCATAATATAAGATGTTAAAAACTTATATTCCAGTCCGTAAAATTTTATTTGTTCGCTTGAAAGCCCTTCTTTCATCAATTCTTTAACTTCTTCTATCATTCCCTCCTGAAGCCTCGTTTTTAATCGTTTTGTGATTCTGTTTCTCACCTCATCTCTCTCTAAATCAATTCCGAAAACGATACTTTTTATGGCGGGAAGTTTTGTTTGAATATCTTTATTAGTTTTATGATATTGCTGAATCTCGATTGCACGAATCAAGCGTTTTCGGTCTGATGTATCTGAAATATTATGAAGAGAACCGTATGATGAAAGTATTTTAACAAGTTTTTCAGTTTTTATTTTTTCAAGTTCATCTCTTAAAACTTTATTTTCGGGGACTTGAATAAGCTTGTATCCGTTGAGTATGGATTCAATATACATTCCACTACCTCCGCATAAAATCGGAATTTTTCTTCGATCTTTAATTTCATTAAAAACTTTATAAAAATCTTTTTGGTATTCGAAAATATTATATTCGTAACCTGCATCAACTATGTCTATCAAGTGATAGGGAATCATTCGTTGTCCGACAATATAATCTTTCAAATCTTTTCCGGTTCCGATATCCATTCCCCGATAAACCTGCCTTGAATCGCCGCTAATTATTTCAGCATTTAAATTCGTTGCTAAATTAGCAGCAAAAGAGGTCTTTCCGCTTGCAGTAGGGCCTAAAATCGTAATAATATCATAATTCATTTGTCCTGAGATGATCTTAGTTTTGGAGAAATTTAAATATTTTTAAGCGATTTCTTATCGATTGGAAAATATTTTTCCAATAATTTCCAATAATGTTTTCAAATTTACCGGTTTTGTAATGTATTCAGTAAAAGGTAGTTTTAAAATTTCATTTCTTTGATGCTGCAAAACATAAGCTGTTAATGCAATAATCGGTACTTTTTTGTTAAGTTTATTTATTTCAATTGTTGCATCTTTCCCGTTCATAATAGGCATCTCTAAGTCCATTAATACCAGGTCGATACTATCTTGTGTTTTAAATATTTCAACTGCTTCTTTGCCGTTTCTTGCATGAATTACCGAAGCATTAGTTTTCTTTAACTCTATTTCAATTAAATTAAAATTTGATTCAACATCTTCTGCAACTAAAATGTTTTTTTCCAACCAATTATATTTATTCGCTTGTGAATAATCGTTAAAATTTTGCTGATTTGTTTCATGTTCTAAAGCGAGAGGCAAGGCAAAATAAAATGTTGACCCTTTACCAACTTCCGACTCAACCCAAATATCCCCATCCATAAGGTTAACTAATTGTTTTGAAATCGCGAGTCCTAATCCTGTTCCACCATATTCACGTGATAAGCTTTCGTCAACCTGTCGGAATCTATCAAATATCATTTTAAGATTTTCTTTTGGAATTCCTATTCCTGAGTCTTTTACAAAAAATTGTATTATTTCATTTTTAAAAACATAACCAAATTCAATGAAACCTTTGTCCGTAAATTTAGTGGCATTTCCAATAAGATTTGAAAGTATTTGTTTCAAGCGATAGGCATCAAACTTAAGGATTAAATCTGTTTTTTGGGGAGGTGTTTTAATTTTTATTTTAATATCAGGCTTTCCAATAACCTTTTTATACCCCTCATAATATGTTATCAAATCAAATAACAGACTGTCAATATTACAATCTACAGGATTGATTTTTAATTGTCCGGTTTCAATTTGAGAAATATCGATTATATCATTTAAGATAGCAACTAATTGTTGGCCATTCAAACTAATCAAATCAATATATTCATTTCTTTCAGATCTCGAAAGCTCCATATCTCTAATTAGTTCTGAGAAACCAAGAATGCCATTCAAGGGTGTTCTTATTTCGTGTGAAATACTTGCTAAAAAGGCAGACTTCAATCTATCGGATTCCTCGGCACTTTCTTTTGCAGCGATTATTTCAATACGATTTTTTTTAATTTCCTCATTCTGAAGTCGCAAAAGCTTATAGGCCTTATTTTTCTTTTTGTTCTGCCGAATTAGCAGATAAATAAAAACCAAAAATACAAGAATTCCAAAATAAAGTACATAAACTAAGAAGTCCTGGCGACTTAGCTTCAGTTCTTTCTTACTGATTTCTAAAGCTCTTACTTGCTTTTCTGCATTCAATAATTTAATTTCCTTTTCTCTCTTTTCAATTTCAAAATCAGCATGAAGATTATTTTGCCGTTCTAACATTTCTTTACTAAAAATTGAATCTTTTAAGGCATGGTATTTATTACTATAATAATATGCCTTTTGAAAATCATTAATTTTTGCATAAATATTTCCAAGCCCTTTATAATTTTCGGTAATTGTTTCGATAATATTTAAGGGTTCAACAATTTCATTGCTTCGGAGGTAGTAGTTTATCGCTTTTTTATATTGCTTTTTTCGAGCAAGAAGATTTCCTAATTGATTGTAAGTTTGTCCAATACCAGGCTTATTACCAATTTTCTCATCAATTTCTATTGACCTCATATAATAATCAAGAGCTTTTTCGTAATCATTTCTGTTTTCGTAAAATTCTCCAATATTGCTTAAAGAAATTGCAACACCTAATTGATTGCCAATTTCTTCCTCAATTTCCAGAGATTTATTATAATAATCAATTGCTTCGTCGTATTTACCTGTTTCATCGAATATTATTGCAATATTATTCATGGATTTTGCAATGCCTGATTTATTTTGAAGTTCCTTTTCAATATTAAGACCTTGTTGATAATATTCAAGAGCTTTTTCGTAATTTTTCCAATTATGATAGACAATACCAATATTATTTAAAGCAATTGCAACTCCACTTTTAGAGTTTAATCCTTCTTCGATCTTCAATGATTTTAAATAATAAAATAATGCTTTTTCATTGTTACCCCATGTTACGTAAATGTTTCCGATATTATTGGATGAAGTTGAAATTCCTTCTTTATTGTAATGATTTTCATCTATTTTCAACGCCTCTAAATAACAATTAAGAGCATTTTTATATTTCCCGAGATAATCAAAAGCAAGGCCAACATTATTTAAGGCCTGTGCAATTTCTATTTCAGAACCTCTTAATCTTTCAAATTCAAGAGATTTGTTGAAATTATTGAAGGCGCCCTGATAATCTGAAAGTTCTAAACAAACATATCCTATATTATCATAATTTATCGCTATAAGAGAGGAATCTTTCAGGTCGAATGATAAAGCCAAAGCTTGCCTGTAATAGTTTTTAGCATTATTCATTTTGTTTGAAAAATATGCTGCCTCACCTAAATTAATTAAGGCTTTAAGTTCTTCAGACTTTAAGTTAAATTTCTTTGCAATCTTTAAGGCTGAATCAGCAAATTCGAAGGAATATTCAGCTGAATCAGAAAGAATTTCTTCTGAAAGAGCATTAAAAATTGCAGCTTTTTCAGAAATAGGAGTAACTTTTAAAACAGTTTTCAAACTGTCAATTTTAGATAAACTTGATGGAAAAACCAAAACAGGAAAAAAATAAAAGAAAGCAATAAAATATAGTAATAATATTCGAGATTTAAACATATATTCTATCCTCATTATAAGAATTATACTTCATAAATTATCTTATTATAAAATAAATCTATTGAAAAAAATACATATTCAAAACTTTGCATTTTTTTTTAAAATTTTCACAAAAATATGCAAACTATTATCAAAAACAAAACTGCAAAGTGATTATTTAGGAAATAAAATTTTGTGGAGTATTCAATGAAAATATAAAAAAAGTGCGGATGAAGGGACTCGAACCCCCACGGTCCAGGACCACTAGATCCTAAGTCTAGCGCGGCTACCAATTACGCCACATCCGCAGCATATTTTCTCAATTTTTGAGAGTGCAAATTTATATATTAATAAATTACAATATACAATATTCAAATAAAAAACATATTTTTCTATTTCTTTGATTCTGTAGCTTTTAAAAAATAATTATTTTTTTATTACAGAATAATGAATTTCTTTAGCTGATTTTATTGCCCTATCGGAGAAGAAATCGCAGCTTGGAAACAGCCTGAATGCTCCTCCATCTTTATTCTCTATATCTTCGATGAGCAAGATTTCAGATTGATCGTTTCTATTCATCAACTCACTATAAGTAAAAACACCGCGATAGCCGTCCTCGGCAACAATTACAAAAATTCCATGCTTAATATTTTCTATATTAAATTCAAATTCAGGTTTAAGAATGTCTTTTAACCTACCACCTTTGAAAGGAGTTGTTGAGTGTATTCCTCGGCCCCTACCATAAAAAATTGCCTCATAATCCTCATTTTGAATGTTTTTTGGTAATTTTTTTAAGGATAAAATTTCTTTATTATTCTTAAATATAGAAATATCAGGTGAATACATTGGTTTTAATCCTTTACGAACTTCAAATATATTTTCGGCAGAAACGACTGTAATTTTAACAGGCATTGAAATATTTCGTTCGGCAATTAAATCGGAAGCAACTATAAGCCTTGTTTCGGTTGGAAGCGGCCATAACTCATTTGTTTTAGACGGTACAATTCTGGCGACATTAGTGGCAATAATTATTTCGTGCCTGTGTATCGGATAATAAATTTCGCCCCAACTCAACACGCATGATTCTCCTTTTTCGTTTTCAATGATAACGAATAAATCAATAATCGGCTTAAAATGTTCCTCGTTTTTTTTCTTTAAAATTCTATCATTCAATAAATCATAAATTGAATAGCCATCGAAACGATAAGCTCCGACAAATTTATTTTTATCACCGTCAAGAACTGTTTCTTTTACAATTACCGATCTTTTTTCGAATTTTGTCATATCGACAATTCCGGCATTTGCAATTTCACCTTCGATTAAAATTTCTTCAGGGCCGAATAAACTATAAGTTTCGGCATTATCATAAAAATCGTTTGTTTCTTCCGATTGCGATTTAGCTTCAAAAGAAAGCATTGTTAAAATTATTAACATACTAATAAATAACCTTTTCATTTGTATAATATTTTAATTGATTTATTTTTTTTATTACTGGATTTTCTATTCTATTAATTATTGCTCATCAAAAATCTTGTATCATGTATCCTGAATCTTG
>CAZBSL010000058.1:6745-8207 GCA_964494265.1 uncultured Bacteroidales bacterium | reverse complement strand
CCTCTTTAATTTTCAGCATATTTCTTCAATTCCAAAGGGATATTTTTATAAGTATTACTTTTAGAAGGAATTAGGGAAGGCTGTCCGTTTTCTTCCATAATTTTCATTCCTTTTTCCGAAAGCAAAAAATCGACAAATGCAAAAGCTGCTTTTTTATTCGGGGCATTTTTCAAAATTGTAATTCCATAAACCATAGGTTCACCTTTTTGAGTAATAAACTCACCCGGTTTTTTGCCGTTGATTTTAACTTCAACGCTTGAATAATACTCTTTAAGCTCAGGTGATTTCAGATTAATTGAATCGGGTAAGATAATATATTTTAATTTATGTTGTTCGGCAACCGAGCGATAAATAAAAATATAATCAATGGCATTTACTTGCAAAAGGCCGAGAAGATCAACTTCTTTCGGGCGAATAAACCTCTGGTCTTTTAATAAAAGCTTTTCGGAAAGACCTGATTTTTTATAAAACTTTTCGGCAAGTTTGCTTGTCAACACGGTTCTGTAGCCGCATGGGTCTGAATTTGGATCGGAACGTCCGAAAGCAATTTCTTGTTTTAATAAAATTTCGTACCAGTTATTTTTATTGATCTCATTTTTACTTCTTGATTTCTCAGTAAAAGCTATCACCATTTCATTGCTAACAAAGTTAATATTCCAATCGGAATAATTTGGAATTATCAATTTTTCGATAACCGAATAATCGGCAGAAGCAAAAACATCGCAATCCCTTTTAAGATCAGTTATTTTACGAGCGCAGCTTACGCTTCCGGCAGATTCGGATTTTATTTCAACCTCTGGATAAATTTTATTAAATTCTTCGGCAATTTGTTTAAACGGAACTGAAAGGCTTCCGGCATGAAATACTCTAAGTTCGCCATTAATTTGTTCGTTTAGAGTCGATTTATTAATGTTTTCCGGGTTATGACAAGCAAAAAAAATAAATAGCGGAATTAAAACAATTATAGATAACAAAGATTTCTTATTACTCATCTTTTATTCTTTTATTGAACTCCTCAAATGCCTCATCTATCGAATCATCAAATTTTTGATGAAAAGCATCATAGGCTTCGAGAAGTTTTTTCCCTCTTTGTGTGATTATTGATCGACCACCTTTTATTCCCCCTCTTTGCTTTTCTATAAGTTTATAGCCAAGTGTTTCTTCGGCTTTTTTCAAATCGCCCCAGGCTTTTCTATAACTTACTGCAATTTCATCTGTAGCAGCTTTTAATGATCCTTTTTCGTCGATGAGCCTCAATAAGTGATATTTCAACTCATCAATTACTCCATCACCGCTAATATTCGATAACCAGATTTTATAATTAAGAAAAAAACTATTTTTCTTTTCTTTCTTAAAAGGTTTCATTTTTTCATTTTTTATAATTACGATATGAAGGAACATTCATAACGCAATTGCAAAAATAGAAAAACAAATTATACTCCCTGTGTTTTTGTTAATTTTA
>CAZBSL010000058.1:4142-6645 GCA_964494265.1 uncultured Bacteroidales bacterium | reverse complement strand
AATTCATATTCACCCTCGGCCATAACTCCAATTGTTGCAGGACATTCTGCTGTTTCAAAAGCTATTGATTTTACTTTTCCATCGAAATATTCATTTGTTTTATACATTATCATTAAATTAAATTATTATTCATTTTTTGCAAATTTAATTATTCACTTGAATTCTGACTTGTTTATTTTATCAACAAATAATGAATTTGGCAATTGAAATTCCTCTTAAAAAGTGAAAAATAATTTTACTTTAAGATTGTTTCGTTGAAAGCAAAATGTTTGCTGTTTTTTTCTAATTTTGGGTTTTTTATAATATAAAATTTAATATCAAATAAAATGAAAAATAGTCTATTAATTCTTTTTATAGGAGTTATTTCTTTTTGTTTTCAGGGACAAGTAGTTGCTCAAAACACTTACAAAGAAATTACCTTAGAAAACATATTTAAACAAAGAACATTTTCGCCAAAAATGGTTTACGGAATTGAATCAATGAACGACGGTGAGCATTATTGCACCATCAAAAAAGGAAACATTGAAGAATTCAGTTATAAAACGGGAGAAAAAGTTAGAAGTATAGTAACTGCATCTAAAATTGTATATAATGATGACACATTACGAATTCGCTCCTATAATTTCAGTCAAGATGAGAAAAAAATTATTTTCCCTACCGAAACCGAATATATTTATCGCCACTCATCTAAATCAAATTACTTTATCTGGGATATTGAAAATGAAACATTATCACCTTTATCGGAAGGTGGAAAACAACGTTTAGCAACTTTTTCACCCGATGGTACTAAGGTTGTATTCGTTAGAGAAAATAATATTTTTATTAAAGACCTGGAAAGTGGTTCGGAAAGCCAAGTTACTGAAGGCGGGCTTTATAACCAAATAATTTATGGAACTGCCGATTGGGTTTATGAAGAGGAATTCGGTTTTACGAAGGCATTTGCATGGTCGCCCGACGGATCGAAAATTGCATTCTACAGATTCGACGAGAGCAAGGTAAAAGAATATTTCTTGACTTTTTATGGCGAACTTTATCCCGAAGAATACAAATATAAATATCCTAAAGCCGGCGAAGACAATTCGATTGTTGAGATTTTTGTTTATAATTTAATTTCAAATATAACAACAAAGATGGACGTCGGGCCTGAAACAGACCAATATATACCTAGAATTAAATGGACAAAAGAGGATGATATTCTTGGAATTTTCAGGCTTAATCGCTTGCAAAACAAATTGGAACTCTTATTAAACAATGCCGAAACCGGTGATTCAAAAGTAGTTTATACTGATGAGAATAAATATTATATAACCGAATGCATTTATTCAAATATGATTTTTACTGATGGACATTTTATTATCAAAAGTGAAAAAGACGGTTTTATGCACATTTATCTTTATTCAACAGAAAGTGAATTGATTAAACAACTCACAAAAGGTGAATGGGACGTTATTGATTTAATAGGCTATGATAGTAAAAAGAAACTTCTGTATTATACATCAGCCGAAATTTCGCCCTTGGACCGTGATCTTTATTCGGTTAATATGAAAGGAAAAATCGCAAAAATCTCTGCAAAAAAAGGAAGCAATACCATCAAATTCAGCAAAACTTATAAATATTTCATAAACACATATACTGATGCTAACACACCTCCGTATATTACTGTAAATAAATCAAATGGTAAAGAGATTAGAGTTTTGAAAGATAATGCAAAACTCATTGAAACAATGAAAGAATATGCTTACAGTAAAAAGGAATTTTTTAGTTTTAAAACTTCTGATTTGATTGAATTAAACGGATGGAAAATAATGCCTCCCGACTTTGATCCTACAAAAAAATACCCTGTTTTAATGTATGTGTATGGAGGCCCCGGTTCTCAAACCGTAAGAAATAGCTGGGGTTATTCGTCATTGTTTTGGTACGAATTGTTGGCCCAAAAAGGAATTATTGTTGTTTCGGTTGATAATAGGGGAACCGGAGCAAAAGGGGAAGAGTTCAAAAAAATGACATATAAAGAATTGGGGAAATATGAAACTATCGATCAAATTGAGGCTGCAAAATATTTAGCTTCATTAGATTATGTTGATGGAAATCATATTGGAATTTTTGGTTGGAGTTATGGAGGTTTTATGTCAACTTTATGTTTGACAAAGGGTGCAGACGTTTTTTCAACAGCTATTGCGGTTGCTCCCGTATCGAATTGGAGATACTATGATAATATTTACACCGAACGCTTTATGAGAACTCCACAGGAGAATCCAAGCGGATATGATGATAATTCACCAATCAATCATGTTGACAAAATGAAAGGGAATTATTTGTTGATTCATGGTGGTGCCGACGATAATGTTCATCCTCAAAATACTATGGATTTAGTTTCAGCTCTGGTTGCTGCCGATAAACAATTTGAGATGAAGATTTATCCAAACAAAAATCATGGAATTTATGGTGGAAATACAAGGATGCACCTTTATAGAAAAATGACAAATTTTCTTTTGGAGAATTT
>CAZBSL010000058.1:0-4042 GCA_964494265.1 uncultured Bacteroidales bacterium | reverse complement strand
TGGGGATTAATTTGAAAAGGAATTATATCGAAACAATTAAAACTCTCGGGCTCAATTATAGGCATATCGTTTGTGGTCATTAAAGTCGGGCATGCAACATTTGAACCGGCACTCCAGCCCATATAAGGTGTTCCTTTTAAAGCTTTTTCGCGAATTTCCTTAATAATCTTGTTTTTGTGGAGCATATAAACCAAATGGAAGGTATTTCCACCTCCAACGGCAATTGCTTCAGCATCTTGTACGGCCTGAATCGGATCATTTTCTTTGTGAATAGAATATATTTCATAACCAAGTTCCTGAAAAACTGAATTCACTTTTGCTTCATAAACATCATATGATTTCTCAAGGCTTTCGGTAGCGAGTCCAACACCTGCATAAGGAATAAATAATATTCTTTTAACCGTGGTTGATGATAAAAATTTTTTAATATCAGGACGAGGCCATCCAAGATATTCCTCGCCGTAATTGGTTGAATTGCTTATTAATAATAGTTTCATTTTTTTGTTTTTTGTTTTTTAATGCTTGAATTTTTCAAAGTTCTAAGATACTCTTTTTTAAAGAACTTATAAAAATTATTATTTTTTGTATATTTTGTAATCGCATTTTGTGGCTTCACTTTCGGATTTATATAAAAATCTTTTTCTGCAAGTAGCCTTCCCAATTGAATTTGAACATCTTTTGTTTTATCCATCGGATAATTAATACCTTCTAAAACATTTAACATTCTTATTGCTTTTTCAGGTTTATTTTTTGAAATAAAATAATCTATTGAAAACATTGTCATTTCAGGAGAATTCTGAGATTTTACAAAATCATAAAAAGTGGTGTGCTGAATTCCAAAAATGTCGATTCTATAATCAATAAAATAATCTTCGAGGGAATCATATTGTTCGATAATATTTCTAAATCCCTTGCTATACAAATCATTATTCAACTTCTTTAAATTATTTTGATATTCTGAAGCATGGAAATATAATTTATATAATTGAAAAGCCGTTGAATCGGAAATGTTGCATTTAACGTTTTGATTGAAAATAGTTTTTGCTTCATCAAAACAAGCAACTGCTCCAACGAAGTCTTTTTTTCTAACTATACGTTTGCCTTTGATTATCAAAACATCATATTTGTCTTTAACAATAATGCATTCGTTAATTACTATTCTTTCTTTTAGATTTTTTATAGATTCATTTGTTTTATTATCAGCCTTAATATTAGCATCTTCAAGCAATTTTTCCGAATCAGATAAAATTTCATAAGCCGACTCAAAATCGTTTTGCCAGGCTTTTGAAACTCCGACATCAATCTTGTTTTTAATTAATGATTTTACTACCAGAGCTTGGAAATTATCAATTTCAGAAGATTGGTAGTTGCTCATTTTACAATCAGATTGTTTAATATCAAGCAATTGATTATAAGCATCTTCATATAAGCCGCTAAAAAAATATTCTTTTGCTTTCAAATAAAGGCTTGTAATATCTTTATTTTCAACTTTCTTTTTTAGATCTCTTAACTTTCTGGTTTCTTGAGTAAAGTGAATTTTATTATTTTCTTTGTAAATCAGGTTTTCAGCAAGTTTTTCAGTTTTAGGAGTAACTTGATTTTGAATATATTTTTCAACCAGTAAAATGTCTTCTGCATATTTTAATTTTTCAGCTTTTTTAATTCCATTTTGTAAGCGTAAATTCCAATTTTCATTTGAAATCGTATTAATATATTTAGAAGCATAATAAAAATTAAGCAGAGAAGATGAATAATTTTTATTTGCTAATTCCATTTCTCCAGCCCTAATACAATTATCAACGAACTTTGATACAATGTTTTCAGTTGGAATATTTGAAATTATATATTCGCTATTTTCAATCTGAAAATTTATTGCCTGATCGAGGTAATTTTCAGAAATTTCAAAATTTCTCGCCTGTATCGCCCTGTCGGCTACTCTGATATAAGATTGATAAATTCCATATTTAGCTCTTGAAATATTGTTAAACAAATCTTCGAAATTATACTCACCCGGAACAATATTACAAATACAATTCGCATTATTTAAAACTTCAAGAGCCTCATTATATCTCTCTAAGCTAATATATTGGGAAGCTTTTCTGATCATAGCATCAACTATTGAAGATGAAATTACAGCGTAATCAAATTGAAATGATTTAAGATTTGAATGGTTAATTAAATCATCAATTACGTCAATGAAAAGAAAAATACTTGAATTATCAGAATTAATTTTAGCCAAATTTGCAACTGACGACGAATATGTATGAGGCACATATGAAGACTCATCGAAATAAATTGTAAACAAATCAACATATTTATCAATCAATTCAGGGTATGGCTCTATTATTTCAATTTCTTGAGTTTTATTTAAAGTTTGATCAAAAATAGTATTCATGCGAAGAGCTTTACGCTTCAAAACATCAAGTTTTTCTTCAAAATTATAATGCTGATCACGTACATTTTGTGATAATTCGGAGAAATCTTTTTTAGAGATAATTTTAACAATACGATTTGATTCTTTAACTTTTAGAAAAACATCGGGTGTAATCGTAGAATTTTCAACATCTATGTTTTCAATTTTTTTGATGGTGGAATCAATAATCATTTCAGTAGCAAGAAAATCAAAGATTGTGATCAAACGGCTCTCAATAAGTTTTTCATCAACATTATTAAAATAGAACTTTAGTTTTTCAAGTTTAGCAGACAGTTGCATGCCTTTTTCAACATCCGAATTAGGAATTTCTTCAGAAATAATAATACCATTGTTTTCAATTAAAACATCTTCAAAACTAATTTCCAAATTATTTTCATTTTTCAAGCCTGAAAGCAAAATTGTCAGATCAACATTTGAAGGAAAAATCATTTCTGAAATATTAAAACCTTTAATAATAATATCTCTTTTAACTTCAATATCCTTAACTGTTAATCTAAGAATGAAATTATCATCACGGGATTCAGAAATACTTATTTGAAGGTTATAAAATATTGGGAAAAAAATATCGGACAAACCCACCGGCTCGTTAGCTCCAATTTCACTAATTATCGTATTATTAATTTTTTGTTTGCTGTCAGGCCTTTTTTGATATTTAATTTCAGAATAACTAATGGGGAAATTTTCAGTAAAAATAATTTTCTGTGCGAAAATATTCCCGAAAAATAATAGTAACAAAAACAATGGAATGAATGCTTTTTTAAGCATAATTTAAAAACAAAATTTAGGTTTTTATTTCAGATTTAGACTTAAATACAACATTCATTGATAAAAAAATTGTGCCCGGAACAGGGATCGAACCTGCACGGCCTTGCGGCCACTGGTCCCTGAAACCAGCGCGTCTACCAATTCCGCCATCCGGGCAATAGTTTATAATTTTTGATTGATGATTTTTGATTTTTGATTGAATATTACACAATTACGACTGAGTTGTTTTATTAAAAAATTTAGTATAACTTACATTTAAAAATCTCTCAATCAATTATTTAGTGCCCAGAACAAGAATCGAACTTGCACAACCAAAAGGTTACATGGCCCTCAACCATGCGCGTCTACCAGTTCCGCCACCTGGGCATTGAGCCTGCAAATCTAAAACAAATTTTTATTTCAAAAAGAAAAGTTTTAGATAAATTTATTTAAATATTGAAAAAACTATATTTTTGCTGAAGAAATGGAATTATTTAAAAACCGGTTTAACAAAATATTATGTTCAACGAAAAAGATCTTCAGCAAATTCAAGGTAAAGGAATTAATATCGAAACTATTAATAAGCAAATCAATAACTTTATCAAAGATTTTCCCCATATAAAACTAATCTCCCCGGCAACAAACCAAAGTGGATTGAAAGTTTTTTCAGAAGAAGAAGTTAAAAGCCTTGCTGCTTTCTATGATAAAGAAAATGTAAAAAGAGATACTATTAAATTTGTGCCTGCTTCGGGTGCTGCTACAAGGATGTTTAAACATTTATTTGAATTTGTAGCCAACTATCATAACACCGAAGATGATTATCAAGAACTTCTAAAAGATAAGAGTTTTAACTCTGTTTTTAAT
>CAZBSL010000057.1:0-14343 GCA_964494265.1 uncultured Bacteroidales bacterium | reverse complement strand
ATTCCGGCTTGCTTAATTGGTAAGATTCAAGCGATAATAATTTATTACGATTAACCTCCAACACAGAAAAAGAAAATCCATTGGATGAAAGCTGAATAGAAAGTTTGTAATTCTCAGTAGCAAATTTGCTTAATGATTTATCTACATGGCTGGCCGTTAACCTAATATGTTTAGACATAAAGTATGATATTTGTGCATATCACTACTCCCAATTTCCATCAGTAGAAGGCTCAAGCATTGAACCGACTTTTAGGCCGGGAAATAAATCAATGTCTTCTTTAGCACTTATGGCATTTAATACTAATTGATCATCTAAATCCTTGAGAAACTGCTCATATAAACAAGAAACCTCGAATACATTCACCTGAACGGCTCCTTTTACAATTGTTCCCGCATCAATAGAAAATATTTCACCGTTTGAAAATGGGATATATTTTAGGCTATCAAGAAAAAAGTCTATTCTTCTTCCAAATAACGAATCAGCTACGTTAACAAAGTCGGTAGTATCATTAATTGTTTTTGTGAAAGTAGTATCAGTAGGATCAGGAATAATATTAACTACCGGTATTTCACCTGTTTTTAAAAAAGCAATCAAGGTGTCAAAATTAGACATATATTGGTTGTGAATATTCTTATAGACCAACTCTACTGACCTTATGTCTTTTAAATTTTGAACAACAATTTCTTCCCTTCTATCTTTTTCGTTTTCAAACCTTACGGGAGTCATAATGCTTTCAACAACTTTCCATGCTAAGAAAATGATAATTAAGGCTAAAATAATTTTGATAATTAAATTTTTCATGTTTATTGAGTTTTTATACAGATGCAAATTTATAAAAATTTTAATTCAAAAAAGTTTTAATACAAATTTTTCCTTTGTTTTAGGGTACTTCTATAATAATTTATTGCATTTATTTTGACATTTTGGAGAATATTAATTATATTGCAGGCAATTATAAACAAATAAAACATATTAGGGAGGATATACCATGCAAACCTACATTTTAATGACAAAATTATCACCTGATCTTTCGCTTCAGATGAAAGACAGGTCAAAGTTGGGAAGAAACTGGCTTAAACAAGTTAAAGAAAAATGCCCTGACGTTAAATTCTTAGCTCATTATGCTATTCTTGGGGCTTATGATTTTATTGATATCTATGAAGCCCCGAATACAGAAACGGCTACAAAAGTTTCAATAATCAGTCAGGCAAACGGTGCTTTTCAAGCCGAAAGTTTAATCGCAATTCCATATAAAAGATTTGTTGAGCTAACTGAAGAAATTTAATCTTCAAGTTTAGTGGCAGAAAGGGTATAAAACCTTATAAGCTTTGTAATTTCGGGGTCTTTGATCCTTGGGAGTACCTTTGTGAAATAGTTATACCACAGAGGAGCACGGAGCAGAACAGAGCTACACAGAGAAAAGTTTAGTGAAGTTTACAAAGTTTGATAGCATTGAACAGTCCTGACAATGGAAACAAGGTATAATGTAAATAAGGTTATTAGGGGGACAATAAATCACCAATTCCTATTCACCAATTACTAATAATCACCCCATTCCCCATCCACTTCCTTGCTTTTTACTTTAGCCCTTAGCCTTTTAGCTACTGCAAGACCAAATTATTCCTCTGTTGTAAGGAATCTTAGATCCTTTCTGCCTCTAATCAATCACCAACTTCCTGTTTACAATCCCCGAGGTTGTTTTTATTTGCAAAATATAAACACCTTTTTCAAATTCGGAAGTATTGAGTTTAATCTAATTTGAAAAATATTCGGATTGGAAAATATGTGATCCGTCAAGTCTGAATATTTCAAAACCCGTAAAATAAGCTGAAAGAAAACAGCTTTGCAAATTTTGGCTGCCTCAAACTTTAGTTAATTATTATTGCATTTTTTATATATTTACCATGTATAATTCTATAATTTATAGTGCTCATTGTAAAAAATTTAATTTTTAAAAAATGGAATTTTTCGCTACAAATATTTCATGCGTAATTTTGGCCGGAGGAAGAAACACAAGATTAGGTGGCCAAAACAAAGCTTTTTTAAGGGTTCATGGAAAAACCATTATTGATTCCATCATTGAAAAACTTAAGCTGCTTTTCAAAGAAATTATTATTGTAACAAACACACCCGATGAATATTACCTTTATTTGAGAAAAACAAAAATATATGCGGATATGATGGAAAATATGGGCCCGCTTGCCGGAATCTATACAGGCTTAAACCAAATATCCAATCAGGCTGCTTTTATTGTTTCATGTGATATGCCTTTTCTGAATATTGATTTAATAAAACATCAAATTCATGAATTCGAAAATAATAATTATGATATTCTTGTCCCGAGAATTAATAGCAATATTGAACCTTTACATGCAGTCTATAAAAAAAGTATTTTAAAAAAACTTGCTAATCATCTAAAGACAAGTAAAAATTTTTCGGTGAGAGATTTCTTCACTTTAATAAATTTAGGGTATTATAATCTTGAAAATAATTATAAAAATCAAAAGGCTTTTACAAATATTAATAGCTCAGATGATTTAAAAAAACTAAAAGAAAAAGAAGGTTTTTAAATCAAAGTAGAATTACGAATTTTCCCTGAAGCAAGAACTTTATGAAGCAATTTTTCATCAAGTGATTTTTCTAAACCCTCCATATAGGTTGGGTTGTGCATATCCGATCCGAGAAAATCTATCATCTCGTTTTCGATAAGTTTCTTGGCAATTTTTTTAACCTGCATTGAATAATAACCACTTATAGAAATTGTATTCAACTGAAAAGAAATATCCCTGTCTTTTAATTCCTCATATTTTTTAAAATTATTAAACCAATATGAATACCTTTCGGGATGTGCCAATATTATTTTATAGCCTGCAAGTTGTAATTCAAATAAAATTTCTTTTAAGTTAGGATGAGGAGTATAATACGAAAGTTCGATTAATAGATATTTGTCCATTAAAGTTAGGAGATTTTTGGATTCAAATTTCTCCATAAAATTGTCATCGATAAGATATTCGGCAGCAGCTTCAATTTGTATCGGAATATTTTCATTTTTTACGGCCTCCCTTACTTTATCCAGACCCGATAGAATAATTTCCGGTGTGTTTTTAAAAAATTCCCCCTGAATATGAGGTGTTGTAATTAGTTTCTCAAAACCTAATTCGCTCATACGCCTGATAAGAGTTAGCGAGTCGGCCATTGTCGCTGCCCCGTCGTCAATTCCAGGAATCAGATGAGAGTGCATATCAACTCTAAGACTTGAAAAATCTTTAAGTTTTGCAGGTTTGTTTTTAAATAATTTTCCAAATATCCCCATGAAAAAATCTTAACTTATTTTTTTAAATACTGTGCTAATAGCTGTTTCATCGAAGCAAATTGCAGATAAAAAGAAAAATTCTTCTTATCTTTTTACATATTGTTTTTCGTAATATTTTTGATACTGGCCTGAAGTAACATTGTTTAACCAGTCTTCATTTTCGAGATACCAAGCAATAGTTTTTTCAATTCCTTCTTCAAATTGCAATGAGGGTTTCCAACCTAATTCTTCCTGAAGTTTAGTTGAATCAATAGCATAACGTAAATCATGCCCGGCCCTATCTTTCACGTATGTAATAAGTTTTTCGGAAGTTCCACTTTCTCTACCAAGCTTTTTATCCATTTCTTTACACATAACTTTTATCAGATCGATGTTTGTCCATTCGTTATGTCCTCCAATGTTGTAAGTATCTCCAATTTTCCCATTGTGATAAATTAAGTCAATCGCAATTGCGTGATCCTCAACATAAAGCCAGTCTCTAATATTCTCACCTTTTCCGTAAACGGGTAGGGGTTTGTTTTGTTTAATATTATTAATAAAAAGCGGGATCAATTTTTCGGGGAATTGGAAAGAACCATAATTATTTGAACAATTTGAAATTACAACAGGCAAATTAAATGTATGATAATATGCCCGAACTAAATGATCAGAGCTTGCTTTTGATGCAGAATACGGACTTCTCGGATCGTATGAAGTTGTTTCCACGAAAAAACCGGTTTCACCAAGTGAACCATAAACTTCGTCGGTAGAAACATGATAGAATAATTTCCCGTCTTTATTATCCTTCCAGATAAATTTTGCTGCATTTAATAAATTAGTTGTACCCACGATATTGGTAAAAATAAATTCTGTCGGATTTGTTATCGACCTGTCAACATGCGATTCGGCAGCGAGATGAATTACTCCGTCAAATTCGTATTTACAGAACAAATCGTGAATAAAATCTGCATCAACAATATCTCCTTTCACAAATTCATAATTTGCTTTGTTCTCAATGTCTTTCAAATTAGCCAAATTTCCGGCATAAGTTAATTTGTCAAGATTAATGATTTTATAGTCAGGGTATTTGTTTACGAATAGTCTAACTAAATGTGATCCGATAAAACCGGCACCACCGGTTATAAGAATTGTTTTTTTTATATTCATTATATTTTTTTTACGAATAAATAAAATTGATCTGAAATCTATTTGTTTTTAGCAATTGCTTTTTCCCACTCCCATGCTGAAAACGTCATTTCATCTATGCCTTTTTCGGCTTTCCATCCTAATACTTTTTCGGCAAATTCAGGATTAGCCCAAACCTTAGTTATATCACCGGGCCGCCTACCGACGATTTTATAGTTAAGTTTTTCGCCGGTAACCTTTTCAAATGAATTAATAACTTCAAGAACCGAATATCCGTTTCCTGTTCCAAGATTAAATATTTCGGGTTTTTTGAGACATTTGTCAGCCACAAGCCGTTCAACAGCAACAACATGAGCCTTAGCCAAATCAACAACATGAATATAATCACGAATGGCAGTTCCATCAGGAGTTTGATAATCATCGCCAAATACTTTTAATTGTTCTCTGAGACCAATTACAGTTTGCGTAATAAAAGGCATTAAATTATTTGGAACGCCGAGAGGTAATTCGCCAATTAATGCTGTTTCATTAGCACCGATCGGATTAAAATATCTTAGCAAAATTGCATTTAATTGCTGTGAATTTGAATTAATTGTATCTGTAATAATTTCTTCTGAAATTTGTTTAGTGTTTCCATAAGGCGACATAGCTTTTTTTATCGGAGCCTTTTCTGAAACAGGTAATTCATCGGGTTGGCCGTAAACAGTACAAGATGATGAAAACACAAAATTTTCTATTCCGCTTTCTTTCATCCCCTTAAGAATATTTACAAGCGAATAAAGATTGTTGCCATAATACATCAATGGATTTTCAACCGATTCACCTACAGCCTTATAAGCTGCAAAATGAATTATTGCTTTAATATCATTGTGTTTTTTAAAAAATTCGGAAGTTCTTTTTGGGTCAATCAAATCAAATTCCTCAAACTCGGGACGAATTCCTGTAATTTTTTCAATGTTTGATAAAACATTAATGTCAGAATTAGAAAGATTGTCAACTATAATTACCTCATATCCTTTTTGTTGAAGCTCAACAACTGTATGTGAGCCAATATAACCGGTTCCACCTGTAACTAAGATTTTCATTTCTTAAATTTCGTTTCTATATTAAATAAATTTTATACGAAGATAGAAAGAATTTCTTTACTGCTATAATAAAGATTTCTATCGGCTGAATTACATTTTGATATGCTGCGAGAAGATTATGTTTTTATAATGCCCTTTTTAGGAAAAGTCAATTAAGGCAGGATATTTTTCTGCAAAAGGTATTTTAAATTGATAATGAATCATTTGCAAAATCAAAAAGCGAAGAAGTCAAATGTTAATAGCTGTTTTAGTGATAAAATCAGTTTGATTGAACATAACTTAAATAGCAATTCCTAATTGCTAAATAAATTTCATATTCAAGTGAATTGAAAATAAATTCATCAGTAAAGTTGCAATATTGCATGAAATCATGAATTTCCTTCTTATCCGAAAGCCCGGTAATTCTAAAAATAATTTCTTTATTATATCGTATTGCAAGTTTTCGCTGAATTCTATCATGTTCAATTAAAGCAGCATATTGTCTTTGGCGTTTTGCACTTCTGCTAAAAAGATTGTACAACAAGCTTATAGGGCCTGGTAATGTGATTCCGATGTGTCCGGGATGTGTTAGAAGCGGAACTTTAATCTGTGGCAATTGCAGATCAACTATATTTTCAGGCTCATCAAATTCGATAAATTTTCGTGAAAATTCTTCATAAGTAGCCGGCCAGGGATAAATTTCGGTCGTTTCAAGCATTATAGTATCTTGGCGAAGTATAATATTTTCTGAATATTCGGTTAAACTATTATAAGTCGGAACATAATATCGTTTCGAAAAATATCCGACCGATGAAAAAATAATTTCCTCATTTTCTTTCACCCTGATCCTGAAATCACCGTTTCTTGAAGCTATTGTCCCTAAATTCCTGTCTTTAATTATAATGGTTGTGAAAGATAATGATTCGGAAGCTTCATTTAATACTTTCCCTGAAAAAATCACATAGTGAACATCCTGAGCCGACAAACAAAATGAAATAAAAATAAAAACTGTTGTTAGAAATATTTTGTATGTGTTTACATCTTTAAACATGTTTCCAAAAGTATAGGTTTACCAATATTTCGGATAAGTTATTTTGTTAAATATTGTTAATGCAAACGGTCTATTTGCAACCTTATTTGATCAGCAAAATCTTTTTGATTTTTATAGTCCTCGAGTTTGTTAATTCTAAGGAGAATTTTACCGGCTTTTTTTACGATCTCCGATTTCAAATTATCTTTTCTGATATCATCGGGGTTTTTAAGAAATGAACTCTCCGGTTCGATGAAATATAATGGTGTGTAATCGGTAAAGCGATCAAATACCACAAACTTAATCCTTCCTTTAAAAAAATAATCCTGCTCGGGAAAGCTAAGCTTTTTCTTAATATTTTCCCATTCAAATAATTCACAAATAGGAATATCAGGATAAACCTGAAATGAATCGAATGTGCTTTTTAAAATATGAAACATTTTCTTTTCATAATCAGTTTTAAAAAGTTGCTTGATAAATCCTGTATTTTTTTTCATTTCTTTTGATTTATTATTTTTTCCCGATTTTTTGCTTCCTTTTTTATTCTTGGTATTTTGATTTTGGCTTTCATATTCAGCAATAATTTCTGCACATAATTTATTATAAGGAAGATGCTTTGCATAATCATATGCTTCTTTCAATTTATGCCTTTTTCTTTTCACTATTTGAACTATCAAAGTTTCCAGTTTGCTATATGGAAGTGTGTAAACATTTCCGGTGTGCAAATACCAAATTGTTATCAAATTATCGGTGATATCGTGCCGATGAAGCGGATAATCATCCAATTTTTCAAAAAATTGTTTGACAAAAACACCTGCTGAATGAGAGAGAAGGATATCGGAACGAATATCGTTAATGTGTTCTTTTATAAGAAGTAAAACCTGATTCCAATTTTCTGATTTAACATAATTCAATATTTCTTCTTGTGAAAGCATAAGATTTAATCTATATTTATATTACAAGATAAAATTATGAAATATTCTAACATAAATTCAGATTTCATAAATTTTATAATTTTTATAATTAATTGTAACATTTTACTGAAGTAATTAGTCTAATGTTAAAACAAGATAATATTCAATGCACGATATCGCACAATATATGTATAATTTTGAACACTTATATAAAGACCAAACTCAAAATGCTATCATATGTGGCTGAATTCAAAACATATACATTGTTTGGCACAAATAATGCTTAGAAACAAAAATGGATATCCTGCTGTTGTTTTAGGATAAAAAAAACGTAAATATGATCAAACTTCAAAACATTCATAAAACATATACTACAGGGAGTAATAAATTACATGTATTAAAAGGTATTGACCTGAATATTGAGAAGGGTGAATTGGTTTCGATAATGGGATCATCGGGATCGGGGAAATCAACTTTATTAAATATTATTGGTATTCTTGATAATTATGATGAAGGTGATTTTTATCTTGACGGGAAATTAATAAAAAACCTAAACGAAACAAAAGCAGCTCATTATAGAAACGAAATGCTTGGTTTTGTTTTTCAATCTTTTAATTTGATTTCATTCAAAAATGCTATGGAAAATGTTGCCTTACCGCTTTATTACCAAAAAGTAAGCCGGCGGAAACGCAATAAGATCGCTATGAAATATCTTGAACGCATGGGTTTGACCGAATGGGCCGAACATCTTCCGAACGAACTTTCGGGGGGGCAAAAACAAAGGCTTGCAATTGCACGTGCCCTAATTTCAGAACCTAAAGTAATACTTGCTGATGAACCGACGGGAGCACTTGATTCTGCAACATCAATGGAAGTAATGGATGTTTTGAAGGAAATTAATGATACCGGAATTACTATTTTAATTGTAACTCACGAAAGAGATATTGCAGCCAGAACCGACAGAATCATAAGGCTTAAAGATGGACTTATTGAAAAAAACATCACTAACGGTGAGCGACAAAAATGGATTGAAGAAGTAGAGGTAGTTAATTAAAGAAAAATTAGATTGTCAATAAAAAATAATCATTTATAAATTACTCATGTTTGATTTAGACAAGTGGCAGGAAATATTCAGTACAATCAAAAAAAATCGTTTGCGAACATTTTTGACAGGATTTAGTGTTGCTTGGGGAATATTTATGCTTATTGTTCTTTTAGGTTCTGGATATGGTCTTGAAAACGGAGTAAAAAAGGAGTTTGAAGGCGATGCCGTGAACTATCTTACAGTAAACCCGGGTGTAACAAGCCTACCTTACAAAGGCTTAAAACCCGGAAGGTATTTGCGATTTACTAATGATGAAAGAGATGTACTATCGAAAATTGACCAGGTTGAAAGTAGCTCGGCTCGTTTCACTATTTGGAGAAATAATACCTTATCATATAAAAACGAATATGGAACCTTTGATATTTTTGCCGTATCTCCCGAATATAAAGAGGTTGAATCCTTAGTACTTACGAGTGGAAGATATGTTAACCAAAAAGATGTTAATGATTTCAGAAAAGTTGTTGCACTTGGCCGTGTTGTTTACGATGCACTTTTTAAAGGAAAAGAGGCTGTTGGGGAATATATTAAATTAAGCGGGGTTCCTTTTAAAGTTGTTGGTGTATTTGATGATCCGGGAGGCGACAGGGATCTCCGACGTGTTTATATTCCATACACAACTGCTCAAAAAGTTTTTAATCAGGGAAACAGGATAAGAAGTGTTTGTCTAATGCTTGGAGATGCTAATGTCGAAGAAAGCCACACCGTAGAAGAAGAGATAACAAATACGCTTTCCTCAAGACTCAAATTTGATCCGGAAGACGAGCGGGCATTAAATATTTTTAATACAATAGAAAATTACGAACAATTTATGACCCTATTTGCAAGCATCCGGCTTTTTATCTGGATAATAGGAATAGGAACCATAATAGCCGGAATAGTCGGGGTGAGTAATATTATGATGATAATTGTTAAAGAACGTACTAAAGAAATTGGAATTCGAAAGGCACTTGGTGCCACTCCCTGGTCAATCATAAGTTTGATTTTACAGGAATCTATTTTAATTACAAGCTTTGCAGGATATATAGGCCTGGTTTTGGGAGTTGGTTTGTTAGAACTTGTTTCAAAAGCAATGCCGGCGACTGATTATTTTGCAAATCCTGAAATTGATTTTAAAATTGCTATTTCGGCAACACTATTGTTGGTGTTTTCAGGAGCCATTGCAGGATTTGTTCCTGCAAGAAAAGCTGCCGGAGTTAAACCCGTTGTCGCATTACATTATGAATAAGTTGGAAATTGGAAATTAGAAATTAGAAACTGGAAAAAAAACTATTGTGAAACTCTTTGATTTAGATAGATGGAACGAAATAATCAGCGCCCTTAGAAAAAATAAGCTGCGTACTTTTTTCACTGCTTTCGGTGTTTTTTGGGGAATTTTCATGCTGATAATAATGCTCGGTTCAGGTAAAGGCCTTGATAATGGTGTTAGTCAGGGAATGGGCGACATGGCAACAAACAGCATGTTTATGTGGACACAGCAAACTTCAATCCCATTTAAAGGTTTCCCTCGTGGAAGACGTTTTAATTTCAATAATGATGATACCAAAGCATTACTTAATAATATTTCTGATATTGAATATATTGCTCCAAAGTTAAGAGGTTGGGGCGGAAACGGGAATAATAATGTTATTCGCAAAGACCGAACAGCTGCTTTTACTATTCAAGGCAATTATCCTGATTATAATCGTATTGACCCAATGAATATTATTAAAGGAAGGTATATTAATGAAATTGATATCAAAAACACACGTAAAGTTGCTGTAATCGGACAGAGGGTATATGACGAAATGTTTGAGACCGGTGAGGAAGCAATTGGTGAATATTTGAAGATTCAAGGGGTGTTTTTTCGGGTTGTTGGAGTATATAAATCAAAAAAGAATGACCAACAAGCTGAACGCGAAGAAAGAGAAATATCAATTCCTTTAACAACTTTACAAAAAACATATAATTATGGTGATATAATTGGTCACTATGCTATAACAGCGAAAAGTAATTTTTCTGTCTCAGAAGTTGAAGAACAGGCAAAAGCATTAATGCGAAGCCGTCATAGTGTTTCACCTGACGATGAAAGAGCAATAGGCTCGTTTAATGTTGAAAATGAATATAAAAAAATGGTTACCCTTTTTCAGGGAATTAACGGACTTATATGGATTGTCGGGATTGGTACTTTGTTAGCCGGAATTATTGGGGTTAGCAACATTATGTTAATTGTGGTAAAAGAACGCACAAAAGAAATTGGAATTCAACGAGCAATTGGTGCAACACCGGCAAATATTATAAGCCAGATAATTATCGAATCAGTATTTTTAACAACCCTTGCAGGATATATCGGATTAGCAGCCGGAGTAGGAATTCTTGAATTAATTAACTGGGTGTTGATAAAAACAGGGGCATCTACCGAAATGTTTAACAACCCGGAGGTTGATTTTAATAAAGCAATAACCGCTCTAACAATATTAATAATTTGTGGAGCACTTTCAGGATTTATACCGGCTAAAAGAGCCGTAAGTATCAAACCTATTGATGCAATACGAGATGAATAAAATGAATTTAAAATAGAATTATTTAATTTAGACAAAAGACAATGAAGAAATTTCTCAAGATTTTTTTTGGAGTATTATTATTAGGTGTTTTTGCCTATACGATTTATTTTTTATACCAAAAATCACAAACAGAACCAATAGTTTTTGAAACAACCACGGCTTTTGTTTCCAATATTATTAAAAAAACAACAGCGACAGGTTCGGTTGTTCCACGTTATGAAATTGAAATTAAACCTCAAGTTTCGGGTATCATTGAAGAAATATACATTGAAGCCGGAACAAGCATTAAAAAAGGTGATTTAATAGCCAAAGTCAAGATAATACCAAATATGGTTGCTTTAAATAATTCCGAGTCGCGGGTAAACAGAGCAAAGATTAATCTTGAAAATGCAAAACTTAATTTCGACCGTCAGAAAGATTTACTTGACGAAAACGTAATTGCTCAAACCGAATTCGAGGCCTATAAGCTTTCTTATGACAATGCAATTGAGGAACTTGCGTCAGCTGAAGACAATCTTAACCTTGTTAAAGAAGGACAAACAAAAAGCTCGGGAAAACCAACCAATACATTAATCAGATCTACTATTACAGGTATGGTTCTCGACGTTCCGGTTGAAATCGGAAATTCGGTTATCGAAAGTAATACTTTCAATGCCGGAACAACTATTACAACTATTGCCGACATGAGTGATATGATTTTTAAAGGAAAAATCGATGAATCAGAAGTTGGAAAAATATCGGAAGGCATGCCATTGATACTATCAATCGGAGCTTTGGAAGATGTTTTTTTTAATGCCGACCTTGAGCATATTTCACCAAAAGGTGTTGAAGAAAACGGTGCTATTCAGTTTGAGATTAAAGCGAATGTTGAATTAATGGCTGATAAATTTATCAGAGCCGGTTATAGTGCAAATGCCGATATCGTTCTTGATAGAGTTGATAGTGTTCTTACAATATCAGAGAGCTTATTGCATTTTGAAAACGACACAGCTTTTGTTGAGGTGGAAGTCGGGCCGCAACAATTCGAAAAACGTTTTATTGAAACCGGTTTATCTGACGGAATAAATATTGAGGTTCTTTCAGGCTTGACAGAAGAGGATAAAATTAAAATGATTAATTAAATATCCATAACAGTAAAACCCCTTTTTTATTAAATATCTTCAAAGGTTTTCCAATGTTTGATCTCCAAACGGAAAACCTTTTTTTATTGTTAAATTCAAGCTTAAAACCCTGCAATTTAATTGCTTTACTTTCTATAAATTTTTTTAATATCGAATACTGATTAACGAATTTTGAAGAATGAAATTTGTCCATTACGCCCCATCTCCCCACTAAAACCTCATTTTAAACCTCACCATTCTCAATCTTCATTTCTCATTTAACTGCCAAGCAGGGAAATAAACACTTGATGATTTAGATATTTAAAAATAAATTTCATATCTTTACAAAATAAATTTTTATAAATAAAATTAAAACTATCATGAAATCACTTTATATTAAAAGAATTAAACTTGAATTTATTGATGATGTATCAGAAATTGATTTTCAAAAAATTGCTAATAATGAAAAAACAATAATAGAATCGAAGTATGAAAATCATAAAGCAACTATTGATATAAAAAATATTATTGTGGACAATGGATACTTAATACTTCCATTCTATGTAAATGAAAAGCGAGAATTCAACATTTATTAAAATACTATCCCCTTAGTTCGTCTTCCTTGTAATGTACTAAATATGTTTATCCCGAATAATCGGATAACTCTTTTTTGAGCTTCCTCATTTTTAGCAATATATTATCTCCCCCCCCTTTATGTATTTTTTCTATCTTTACAGAAAAATCTACATATTAATTAAATTTTTACGAACATGAATTCTGGAGGAATTTTAAGTTTTGTAATACCCCTTATAGTAATATTTTGCTTATTTTTAATATTACGTGAGTTTTGGACATGGTATTTTAAACAAAATGAAATAGTTAAAAAACTAAATCGCACAAATGAGTTATTGGAAAAAATAAGCCAAGAACTAACACGAAAACCAACAACACAAGAAAAACCTGTTGAACCTAAAAAACAGGAAGATACTAATAGATGGGATTGTCCTAAATGTAATTATAGTAATACAAATAAAACATCTACTTGTCATAAATGTGGGCATAAATTAAAATGATTATTGAAATTCTCATTTCTTCCATTTCCTCTAATTTTTATATCTTTACAAAATGAATTGGAAAAAAACACACAATAGATTGATATATTTACTAGTTATCAATAATTATAATTAAACCATGAATCGAGAGTTTATTATTAGAGATGAAGCAAAGATATTTTGTAGAGACATAAGATCATATGAATCTAAAAATAATGGTCATGAAGAATTTAATACTGAATTAGATTATAAATCTTTAAAATTTTCAGAATCTGAAGATAAACTAATCTTTTTTTATGAGGTTCTTAAAACTTTGCAAATAAATTTAGAAAGACACCTTAAAAAATGCCCATATAAAGAGGAGCCAGAAAAATGTTATAAAAATACATTTTACTATAAAGCAATTTTTTTCACTGAACAAGAAGTTAAAGATTTGAATCCTGATTATGATTTTAAAATTTTTAGACCTCGAGTTCGAATTGATTTAGTAAAAGAAAATTTATTAGGATTGTCAAAATATCCTGACTCAGCAAAACTTTATCAGTCAGCATTGGATAAATTAAATGAAAATAGGTTTGACAGAAACTTGCTTGATGATTTGCGATTGTCATTGGAAACTTTATTAAAGTCTATTTTAAAAAACAATAAGTCACTAGAAAAACAGACCTCTGATTTAGGTGTATTCTTAAAAAAAGAAAATGGGTCTAGTAAAGAATGCAACAACATGTTCATTGCGCTAATTGCTTATTTTACAAAATATCAAAACACATATATCAAACATAATGATAAGGTTAAAAGTGAAGAAGTTGACTTGATTATTAATTTAACTTCCTCATTTATGGTTTATATTATAAATCAATAAATGAATGAAATATTTTCCGTTTTCCCTTTGACTTTCCCAAATTTTACATTATCTATTCTCCATCTTATATTTTTAAAGATAGTCACAAAGCAAAAAAAATTATTAAATCTCATTCGATATAGAGAGAAACCTCAGGATTTTGCCACTTTGGTAGCATGGTGTAAGCAGTAACCCCCACCCACCAAAACAACCACCTAATAAATTAAATATCTAATAATAATTTTTATATTTGTGAAA
>CAZBSL010000056.1:6224-14420 GCA_964494265.1 uncultured Bacteroidales bacterium | reverse complement strand
AAATAGTTTTTATATTTGCATTGAAATTTAAGAAATAAGTCCGATGAAAACTATTGTCTTTACGATTCTTTAATTAAAATTCCTGAAAGGAAATCCTTTCCTTTTTTCCGGAATTTTCGTTTTCAATGTTTATTCGGCATATCCCGAAAATTATTTTAATAACATTTTTAAACTTAGGAGAAAAAAATTATGAACTGTACAAAAACAAATCAAACAACAATTACTCAGGTATTTTTGGTGAGAATAGAAAATCAAGAATCACTTTATCAAAATAAATTACTAAGAAATTATATAAAACGAAAACAAACATGAGTAATCATTATTTAAAATTGAAATCAAATTTACAAAATACAAGCAAGAAATTAATTAAAAATGTTATTGAGGCTGTTTCGGGTACTCAACAAGACTTTACTACCGGCAGTTTAAAGCGGGCAATATTTTTACTTTCAGTTCCTATGGTTCTTGAAATGTTAATGGAATCGATTTTTGCAATAGTCGATATATTTTTCGTTTCAAAATTGGGAGCTGATGCTATTGCAACTGTAGGAATTACAGAGTCTTTTATCACTATAGTTTATTCTATTGCAATAGGTTTAAGCACAGCAACAACTGCAATTGTCGCCAGACGCATAGGCGAAAAAAAACACAAAGCTGCCTCAATAGCGGCTTTCCAGGCAATCATCAGCGGGTTCGCAATTTCGTTAATTATTGCAATACCCGGAATTATTTACTCATCGGAAATGTTGCTTTTGATGGGTGCATCCGAGGAGTTAGTTGAATTGTATTCTGGCTACACAAGCATAATGCTTGGCGGAAACGTAGTTATTATGCTATTATTTATTATCAATGCTGTTTTCAGAAGTTCAGGAGATGCCGCAATCTCAATGCGCGTGTTGTGGTTTGCAAATATTCTAAATATTATTCTTGATCCTTGTTTAATTTTCGGATTAGGGCCATTTCCCGAGCTTGGTATTGTCGGGGCAGCTATAGCCACAACAATTGGCCGCGGCCTTGCAGTAATTTACCAATTTTATCTTCTTTTTAACGGAAAACATAGAATAAGACTTACATTAAGCACCTTGATCATAAACTTTAAAGTGCTTTTAAAATTGCTGAAATTATCACTTGGAGGCATGTTTCAAATCCTGATTGCAACATCAAGTTGGATTTTTCTTGTCAGAATAATCTCTGTATTCGGAAGCGAAGTGATTGCCGGATATACAATTGGCATCAGGGTTATTGTATTTGCTTTGCTTCCATCAATCGGGATCGCTAATGCTTCGGCCACCCTCGTTGGTCAAAACCTCGGAGCAAATGAACCAAGCCGTGCCGAGAAATCGGTGTGGGCAACCGGAAAAATCAATATGATATTATTAGGCCTAATAAGTATTGTTTTTATTGTTTATCCTGAAATGTTTATAAGATTATTTATTGATAATCAAAAAGTGATTGAAAGCGGTGCAAGTTGCTTGAGAATTGTAAGTTACGGCTTTGTTGTTTATGGCCTTGGAATGGTAATAGTAAATTCATTTAATGGAGCTGGCGATACGATCACGCCCACAATTATTAATCTGTTTTGTTTTTGGTTGATTGAAATACCTCTTGCATATTTCCTTTCAATAACCTTTGGAATGAATGAAGACGGCGTATTTTATTCAATAATTATTTCCGAAACTTTGCTCACCTTATCTGCAATGATAATTTTCAAAAAGGGAAAATGGAAGTTGAAGAAGGTTTGATGAAACATCCGTAACGGTTAAATTTCGACCCACAGGAAAATGATTTTATAATGAAACTTGAAATCATTACGGACAGGTTTAGAAATTTGAAATTAGGAAGAAACCCTAATTTCAAATTTCTAATTTCCATATCTGGATTTAGTAACATGTAAGTTTCCTTTTAGAGTACTTGATTTTTAGAAATCGTCAATTACAAAACTTAAAAATACAAGCTTAACGAAAAATTAAATGTTCTGCCAAACGACCAAAATCCTCTAAAACCTTCAAGATTATGCCTCTCACCATCCTCTCCGCGAATAATATGCACATCGTTCAATAAATTAAAGCAACTAATGTTTGCATTTGCTTTAGTATTTAAAATTGAGAATGAATGATTAAGAAAAATATTTATTAATGAATAGGACGGAATTCGATAGGACTGAGTAATATTGTTTTCAAAGTTTCTGCTTGCCGGATTAAAATCGGCATACAGTTTATCGTAATACATCAAATCGAACTTAATAAATAGGTTCTTAGAGAAATTATATTTTCCAAACAAACCGATTTGAGTTTGCGGAGAATCACCAACATAAAGCCCATCGGCATAAACTTCAACAGTATCAACAACTACGTTATTGTTATTATAAAGTTGGGCTATTACATTATTTTTCCATTTCCAATCGCCAAGCGAAATTATAGCACCTGCTTCAAGCGAATTGAAAATTTTACTACTAATTTCCAATTCAATACCTTTATGAAGTGCATTTAAGCCTGTTATCATCGCCCGTGTTTGTTGATTGTTCTCAAGTTGAATATATTCATTTGATAAAAATGCAACATCTTTCAGATAGGTATAATAAGTATTTAATTTTATTTTGGTAGTACTTGTTAGATAGTTATACCCAAGTTCAAGAGCCATTAACTTTTCATTATTAATATCTTTTGATGGGACATTGGTGTAGCTCCCGAAAACAAACTTAAAATATGGTGCTTTTGAAAAATAGCCTGAATTGAAATAAACATTTTGTTTTTCATTTAAGTTGTAATTAAGTCCAAATTTAATATCTCCCCCTGCCTTGGAAATAGTTTCACTTTTTGTATTATTAATATAATTATATTTATCAAATCGTTGATACCATGTGTTTGATAAGTTTGCTGAAAAAAATGCAGATATATTTTCGTTTGTGTATTCAATTTGCGAAAATCCACTTACAAAGTTTATTATTGCTCCATTATTTATCTTAATAATATCGCCAGTATTTTTGATTTGATTTCGGCCTGCAACACCATCAATAGCCCATGCATAATCTTCAATAAAGAATTTTCCGCCAAGCAGGTCGCGAATTTTTTCTCTTAGTTTTGATTTAAAATACCTTGTATGAATTCCGCTTATAATTTTAAGTTTTTCATTGGCTTTATATTCCCATTTCGATAAGATACCTGTCCAAACATGGCTTGCCAGAAAATTGGTTTGTACATTAATTGAATAGTCTGTTGTATCGGTTCCGTCAGCAAGAGTATAAACCTGTGTATTGTTTGCATTATTATTATAAATTGTATTCCAGTCGATTTGGTTGCTCGGGTTGCGATACGAAAAAATAGTAGGGGCGAAGTTGAACGATTCAGTCCACTTTCCACCTCCCTCACCAAAGGATAAATATGCAGATGTTGCAAGGAATGACTTTTTAGAAATATTCCAATAATGATTTAAGGCAAAGTTTGGTTTAAAATAGAAATTTTCAGATGCATTATTAGTTTTGCCATTATAACTACCCCAATCTTTATTAAATTTGTTTCCATATTTGTCAGTTTCATTTTTTGAAAGTTTAAAATTTCTCTGTCCGTGTTTCTCAGGGTTTCCCAAGGCTGTAAACAGAAGACGATGGTTTTTACCAAATCCTTTACTTATGGTTAAAAAATATGCATAGCTGTTTACATAAGTTGCATCAGCATAGCCGGGCCCTTGTGTATGTGATCCAAGAAAGGTAACGGCAAAATCATTTTCTAATTTTCCGCTCGACAGGCTTAAACTAATTTTTGAATTTCCATAATCTGTGAATGAATATCTAATTGAGCCTCCTTTATTATTTTCAGATGGTTTTGTGATAATATTTATAGTGCCACCGATTGAGTTTAATGCAATATTTGAAGCACCAAGCCCGCGTTGGACTTGAATTTGACGAGTTGCATCGGTCAAGCCTATCCAATTATTCCAATAAACTAATCCGTTTTCAACGCTATTGATGGGGACACCATTCAAAAGCATCGCAATATTTTCCTGCTTAAAACCTCTTATAGAAATTCTGGCATCGCCGCTTCCACCACCGGTTCGTGTTGCATAAACCCCAGGCGATTGATTCATTATTTCAGGAAAAGGGCGATCGCCCAATTCATTTTCAATCCCTTTCGATTGAATAGTTGAAACGGCAACCGGCGTTTTTCGCTCTTCTGCAAACCCAGAAAATATGCTGATTTCTTCTAATTCGATTGAAATCGGATTAAGGAATATTTCACCCAATTCAAGGTTTTCATTTTGTTTGATTTCAAAATCAATCGACTTTGATTCAAACCCGATGCTACTGATTGTTAAAGTGTTTTCGCCTTGTGTAACCGATAGAGAAAATTGACCGCTCTCATTACTAAGCGTTCCTGATTTTGTGTTTAAAATTTTAATTGAAACATTTTGCAAATTTTCAAGTGTTGCGGAATTAATAATTTTTCCGCTAACAAGATTTTGTGCTTCTGATCCGATCGAAAAGAGAACAATCAGAATAAATAATAATACATTCTTCATAAATTGATAATAATTAGATTAACAAAAAAAAATACCCTAATAAATTCATCAGGGCAGTTCGACTAATTATCAACAATTTAAAAACTCTAAACAAATATTTCTATTTGTTTGCAGCAAAAACCATTTTGAAAAAGTCTTCAAAATTTTTGGCTTTCACCAGTAAATTGTGATAACAAATTTCTTCTCTCATCCAGACTTTTACTGTCGGTTTCGGAATTTCACCGTATCAATCCCAATCACTTGATCAGGAGTCGCGGACTTTAACCGCCGGTCGGGAAACACTAATTAAAGAGTTAAATCTTTATACCAGCTTACCCTGCCCCGAAGAAATTATTACAATTTCGGGGCAAAAGTAAATAATTTCGGTTCTTATAAAAAAAATAAAACTAAAAAATTGTTTGAATCAGAAAGGTTGATAATTTATGGATTTGAAAATGTTGATTATTAATCAATATGAATAAAATGATTTTTTTATAATCAAGCTAAAAAATTTTCTTAATAAGCCGTAGGTTGTGAGTATATTTTTTAAGCTCGGTATTAAAAATCCCATTGTGGTCAATGGTATCTATTCGAACACTTCCAGAAGAATGAATTATTTTATTTTCAGATATCATAATACCTACGTGAATAATATTTTCTTCTTCATCATCAAAGAAAATCAAATCACCGGCCTTTGCTTCAGATAGAAAATTCACTAATTCGCCCTGAGTAGCCTGCTGAGATGCATCTCTTAATAATTTTATTCCACAAGTTTTGAATACAATTTGGGTAAATCCCGAACAATCAATCCCAAAAGGAGTTCGGCCTCCCCATAAATAGGGTGCATTAAGAAACATCAATGCATTTTCAATTAAATGCGAACTTGTGATATTTTGACTGTTTGAAAACATATCGCCCTCATAAGTAAACTCTTCATTATTTATTATGAATTTTCCTGAATTTAATCCCGGTAAACTGCTTCCAAAAACTATAGGTATCATTATGTTTTTTGTCTTATTAACAAGCAGATGTACCAATTCAAGTGCAGTACTTTGTTTTGATGAACTAATGATTTTAAATTCCGACTCAGATAAGTCGCTAAATTGTTTTAGGTCAATCCATCCAACGTAGTTATCGTAAACAGATCTTACCTCCACCCAGTTTTTAAATTTTTCCTGAGCGATTAATAAATCACCAAATAAAAGTTGGTTAATCATTTCTGATTTATCAGATGGTTCCGATCTTAAAGGGATAACGCTTAGTTCGCAAATTCCGAATTCCATAATATCACAATTTTAATTTATCTGGTTATTTGCAAAAGTAACAAAAGATTGTAAATCAGAACTCACATAATAAACAATAATCAAAAAAATATCACAGGCTTATTAGTTTATTTAAAAAAAATGTTAGTGCTACATTATTGGAATATAACAAAATAACAATAAAACAATTTAGAAATTTAGCAATGTTTCCTTTAATACTCATTAATTAATTACTAATTCAAATGTTGAAAGCTAAAAAATTATTTCTAATTTCGTAAAATAATTTTAAGTTTATGAATAAATTCTTTTCATTTTTAAGGAATCACTACACAGATATTTACAAAGCTTTTCTATTCCTTTCAATGATATTTTTACTTGTTATGATTTTTCCGAAAGAGGGGAAATTTAAGTATGAATTTCAAAAAAGTAAGCCATGGATGCATGAGGATTTAATTGCACCTTTTGATTTTGCAATTTTGAAATCGCCCGAAAAGCTTGAATTTGAGCGTAAAGCCGTTCGAGATAATATTAAATTGTATTTTGATTTTGATATTAATATTTCTGACCAAAAAAGACAGGAACTATTAGTTGATTTCAATAAAAAATGGAACGAAAAATATTCAGATACTCAAGAATACCAATCCTTTAAAAAGCAAAGCGAAAATTTATGTTTGTCAATTTTTGATTCGGTAATGAATGTCGGAATCATTGAATTAACCCCCCGAATTGAGAATAAGCCTAATGATTTTGGGATAATAGTTATTAGAGATCAACATGCAAAAGAAGTTGAATTAGATAGGCTTTTCACAATACAAACCGCTCATAATTTTATTAATACAATTTTGAATCTTACATATGGGTTTGACGATAATTTAATGCTATCGGTTTTAGAAAATTCGCTTAAACAAAATGTTGTTTATAATAGTGGAATTACTGAAAGTGAAATAACTAATAGTTTGAATAATATATCTTTGACTCATGGGATGCTGCAAAAAGGTGAGCGAATAATTTCTAAAGGCGAACTTATCACACCTGAAAAATATCAGGTGCTTGAGTCCTTGAAAATAATGTATGAATCTCAGTTAGGCTCATCAACAAAATATTATGCAATAATTGCCGGCCAAATAATTCTAATAACAATTATCGTATTTGTTCTTTTTACTTTCCTGCTTTTTTTTATAAGAGACGTTTTCAACGAGAACCGAAAAATACTTCTCGTTCTAATCCAAATAATTTTAATGGTTTTTATTACAAGCCTTGTTGTAAAATATCAAATTGATTATTTGTATGTTGTACCAATATGTGTTGTTCCGATAATTTTACGGGCATTTTTTGACACCCGTATTGCTCTATTCGTTCATATTATTACAATAATTTTAATAGGGTTTTTAGTTCCAAATAGTTTTGATTTTGTTTATTTACAACTTATTGCAGGTGTTGTTACGATTTTTAGTATTGTTGATCTTCAGCGTCGCTCCCAATTTTTCCTTACAGCTCTTGCAATCTTCATCACCTATATTTTGATTTATTTAGGCCTGACTTTAATTCAGGAGGGAAGCCTTCAAGATATTAAATTATTATATTTCGCTTTGTTTGCCGGAAGTGCTCTCTTGTCATTATTTTCTTATCCCTTGATTTTTGTTTTTGAAAAGGTATTCGGATTAATAACTGATGTAACTCTAATGGAATTATCAAATACCAACACCAAGCTTTTAAGAGAATTATCGATGAAAGCCCCGGGAACTTTTCAGCATTCATTACAGGTCTCCAATTTAGCTGAAGAAGCGATCTTCGAAATTGGAGGAAATAATCTTTTGGTTCGCACCGGAGCACTATACCATGATATTGGTAAAATGGATAACCCTTTATATTTCATTGAAAATCAAACTACCGGAATAAACCCCCACGACGAACTTACTTATGAGGAAAGTGCAAGAATAATTATCGGACACGTTATTAAGGGAATTGAAAAGGCAAAGAAGAATAAACTGCCTGAGCAAATAATTGATTTTATCCGAACTCATCACGGAACTCGTAAAGCTCAATATTTTTACGCATTAGAAAAAAAGAATGCAATTGAAGGAGAGGTTATTGATGAAAGTATTTTTACTTATCACGGCCCTATTCCATTTTCAAAAGAAACTTCGGTTTTAATGATGGCCGATTCGGTTGAAGCAGCTTCACGAAGCCTAAAAAACCATGATGAGGAAAAATTAAATAGCCTGGTTGACAAAATCATTGATGCACAATTATATGACGGACAATTTTCAAATTCCGATATTACGATGAAGGAAATTGGGAAAATTAAAAAAATATTTAAGAAAATGCTTCTGAATATTTATCATGTAAGAATAGAATATCCGGAATAATTACCATTTTAAAGCTTTTGTTTCCAGATCAAGGCTTAGCATAATTCAAAAAATACTTACCTCTTACCCTCCAA
>CAZBSL010000056.1:0-6124 GCA_964494265.1 uncultured Bacteroidales bacterium | reverse complement strand
TAACAATTCATAATTAAAATTAATTAGGTTTTCATCCTTTTCTGTGAAAAACTTAATAAAATCATCTTTGTAATACAAAAAAAATGGCGATGAATTATAGGCTGATTCTATTGCTCGCCAATGATTTTTTTGCCAGTTTTCTTTAAATGAAATTCTAATATCTTCGGTTTTAGTATTATGCCCGTTAACCTTTATTATCGGGATGCTTAAACTAAGTTTTCCGTTTGAGCTATAGATTTCGCAACGATTACGAAAAGTTTGTTTTTTATATGATTCCATTTTCTCAATTACCGCTTCCTTGGAATTTATTATTGAAGTAAAATATTCGATAGGAGGGAGGTAGGAAGTTGAAAGAATAAGAGGTAATTGGATAGCTTCCATCACATTTTTTCTACAAATTTATAGAAATTTTCCAATAAAAAAGTGCTACACTTTTGGTGTAACACTCCTTTATATGTAAAATAAAATATTTTAATTTTTCCCTAAAAGAATATCATCGATAGCTTTTTTAAATGATTCTTTTGGTAAAGCTCCGGCTGCCATTTGTGGCTGACCTTCAGCAGGGCAAAACAAAATTGAAGGTATGCTTTGGATTCCAAATGCTTGTGATAATTCTCCTTGCTCCTCAGTATTTACTTTATAGATATTGATTTTACCGTCGTATTCTTTTGCCAGTTCCTCAAGTACTGGAGCAACCGTTTTACATGGTCCGCACCAATCTGCGTAAAAATCTATCAAACAAGGTAATTTACCTTCAAATTTCCATTCTTTATTTAATTCGTAGTTAAAAACTTTTTCTTGAAAAGTTTGCTTTGTTAAGTGTTCCATTTCTATGATTATTATTTGTTTTTATTTATTTTCCTGTGGTTTAAGAAGATTATCTTCTATTATTTTTATATAAGTTTCTTTAGATAATGCACCTGTTTGCATCATTGGTTTTCCTTCTTTAGGGCAAAACAAAACTGCCGGAATGCTTCTTATCATAAATGCTTGTGCAAGTTCTTTTTCGTTTTGTGTATCAACTTTGTAGATATTGACTTTGCCTTCATATTTTTTTGCAAGTTCATCCATTATAGGTGCTACCATTTTACATGGTTTGCACCAATCAGCATAAAAATCAATAACACATGGCAAGTCTCCTTCAAATACCCACTCTTTTGGATTTTTTTCGAAATCCATAACTTTTTTCAAAAATGCTTCTTTTGTAAGTTTTTCCGGTTTTGAAGAATCCTGTTTTTCCATGACTGCTTCTTTTTTTGAACTTTCTTCACTTGTTTGTGCTTTTGTCTCACTTGAGTTTCCACAACCAAGTAAAATTGTGGCTATTAAGATTACGCTAAAAATTCCGAACTTTTTCATATTATTTTAATTTTTAAATTCTTTGCAAATATAATTATTTTTATTTTTAAATCGCATTACTATCACTATTTTTTTTTACCTTTGTACCAATAATTGTGCCACTGACAGATTGGCAGTTTATAAAAAGAATTAATAAAATGATTGCGTCATTTTTTAAAAATTTAAGCCAGGAGGAATTTAACAGTCGTTTTTCGGTCAACGAGAAATGCCTTGATTTTTTATCAAATAAAAAATGGAAAAACGGCTTCGTTTGCCGAAAATGCGGACATACTAACTTTTGTAAAGGCAAAACTCCTTTCTCAAGACGATGTACAAAATGCAAACATGAAGAATCCGCAAGTTCGCATACTGTTTTTCATCAGTGTAAAATTCCTATTCATGAGGCATTTGCAATTGCTTATATGGTTTGTATATCACCGGAAATATCTACTTACGAAATTTCGAGGGTGTTAAATATAAGACAAATGACCTGCTGGAATTTTAAAAGAAAAATTATCAGTTGCATAGAAAGCAGAAATGATTTGACTCATTTTGAAAAGAATGGAATAATTAAGGGCATTAGCGTAGCATATAAAAATAATACAAAGGTTTGATATTTTAACTGGCAGGTTTCCAGCATATTTTTATTGAATTACAATTTTTTTAATCATCTTAAAGTCTTTATTGCTTAAGATTAAAGTTTATTCCCCTTGTAATTCCTGAAATATTTATTTTCATGCTTTTCTGATGTTTTATGATCACTGAGCGGAATATTGCTTTTTCACTAAAAAAATTCCTTGATAGCCTTAAGTCTGAGTTATTTTCAGAAGCATTTAAGTTTTCCTTAATTAAATAATGCTTACCCGAAAACGCCAAATTCTTCGTTATGCTAATTGAAAAATCCAATTATACTACAGTAAACCTTAATTTTCTAGTCTGCGTTAAGATTGTAATAAACAAAAGGAAATTCGAGAGAATTGAACTTATTGATATTAGTAGTAAATACAATAATTTTTATTACTTTTGAAAGAATATTAAATGAAAAGCTTTTTTGGTTAGTAAAAATAAAATATTATGAAAATGAAAACAATCTGTACAATTCTCCTATTTGTGTTTTCTTGCTTAATTTACAGTCAAAATTCTTTCCGGATTGCGGACACAACAAAAACATGGAATACAGTTCACGGTGGGTTTTGGAGCTTTATGGTTGCACATTGCTCGGGTACTACAAGTAATATGTTTCAAGGAGATACAGTAATAGGAGGCAAAACATATTTAAAAGTTTATAAATCACAAGATTCTTTACAAATAAATTGGGATCATGTTGGAGAATTACGGGAAGATACAATAAATCATCTGGTATATTTCCACAAGTTTTGGCATGGTGAAGGATTGATCTATGATTTCAATCTGGAAATAGGGGATAGCATTTATATTGATAATTATTATATTAATGTTACTGATGTAATCCTTATTTGTAACGGTATTGATTCGGTAAATATCAATGGGAGTATTAGAAAGCGATTTTTTTTATATTCAGAATACTCAAGTGATTACTGTAATGATGTTTGGATAGAAGGTATTGGAAGTATCTATGGATTATTTAATAGTGGCATTGGAGCAGGATACCTTGGAGGATTTTCTAAGTTACTTTGTTGTTCAAGTAATGATACTATCATTTATATGGACACGACATTTAATACATGTTACATTGATGAATTCTTTCCTAAAATCACTTCTGAGTATTATGACACAGCTTACTTAAGCACAAACTATGAATTTCAATTACAACCATCCGATACTACTAATATCGACTCAATATATTGGAGAGGAGAATGTATTCCTGAAGGTTTTTTCCTTAACGAATCAACAGGTGTACTTTCAGGAGTTCCAGCTTCAATAGGTTCTTTTCCATGTTTAATCACCGTTGTAAATTATGATATTGGCTACATAACTGACATTTTGGATTCTTACATAGAGGTGTTTTATCCTGATCAAATTCAGGAAATCTCAAAACAATTTGACATAAAAGTTTACCCAAACCCATGCCGTACAAGCTTGTACATTAATATTGGTACCAAAGTAAAAGAAGATTATTATTTGGAGATATATAATTATTCGGGTATCGTTATAGAAGATAAAATAATTAGAAATGGTTTATCGGAAATAGATTGTAGCGGATACAAAAAAGGAATTTACCTATTGAAATTTACAGACTCTGAAAATAAAATTGTCAAAATAGAAAAAGTAACGCGATAATAAAAATCGAAAAATATAGGCCCTAATATATTATAAAATCAAAAAAAAAGCTGCCCCCATAAAATGAAGGCAGCCCTCATAATTAATTAATAGACTAATACACAGTAAGTTTTTCGGTTTTTAAACCTGCACTTGTCTCAATCCTGATGAAATAAATTCCGGATTGTAAATTGGAAGTATTTATTACTGTGATAGTATTGTTGATCTCATTATCAAACATTGTTTGGCCAACGAAATTCAATATTGTGATTCGTTTAATAGAATATTCAGAAGAAATATTTAAAACATCGGTTACCGGATTCGGAAAAACTGATATTCCTAATGAATTTGTTTCAATTCTAAAACTGTTTTTTGATACATTGATTACACTAAATTCCCCATCACTTTCGGGGAAAGCAGTTTTTGTGTAAGCCTGAACATATTCATCGCTAAAGGTGTAAGTTGCCGAAACCTCAATTTGCTTTTGTGAGTCCCAAACAATAATCGAAATCGGATTATTTGCTTCATAACCTTTACCTTCTGTTACAGTAGAAAATACAGGAACAGAGTTTTCGAGAACATTTTCGGAAATTACCACGCTTGCTCCAACCATTTTTTCGCCATCAAAAACAGCAACCTCATCACCTATATTTAACCCGGAGACATAGATTGAATAAACAGGATCGGCTGCGTTACCACCTTCAAATGCAAAGTGATTCATAAGTTTATCTAAAGTTGAACTTTTAGTAATTTCGGTAGGAATATTATAAACCAACAAATCATCGGCATACATTTTAATCAGATAACCTTCGCCGGGATTTGCATCACCGATTCCGTTTACCCAATTAGGGCCAATTTTCCTTAGCATTTCACCATTTGAATTTCTAATGTAATCCAAATCATTTGTTAAAATTCCTTCAAAAGCAACAATTGCATCAATACTTACCTCAGGGAGGAAACTTACAAATTGATAACCCATTGTTAAACTGATAGGATTGGTCGGATTAACAATATCACCGGTTAGAGCCAATATTTCAGCACCATACATTTTAATTAAATAACCTTCTGTTGAAATCCAATCACCGATTCCATTTACCCAATTAGGGCCGATTTTTCTTAAAATAACACCTTCAGAATTTCTAACGAAATCAAGATTATCGTTTAATATATCTTGGAAAACAACAAGCATATCAGGATTGACAACATCAATTCTCGAAGAAACAAATTGATAACCGGCATTTAAAGGAATTGCCTGAGTAAATTCATCAGGTTGAATAGGAGGGAGGATAACATAATCAATCCAGGCGCAATCCGATCCGCCTGTAACATAGCCGTCTTTGTGGTAAGTCCATTTAAAAGTATGAGTTCCGGCACTTACTGTGAAAACTTCTTCACTCCAACTGACTTCGCCGTCCCATTTTCCTTTTTCATTATTATCAATTGAAAATGCGAGATAATCGTAGCCGGTTCCACCCGGGTCATCCTCGCAAGATACTTTTTTAAAGAAACTTATCTCTCCTGCTGAAAGCACCTCTAATTCGAGAACAAGAATAGATTCGGAATTGTTGCCGATGCTTCCTGTTTTTGCACAATAATCTCCTTCGTATGCACCTGAGTTTATAATTTGCCAGTCAGCATTACCGGAAAATGACCAGTCGAAAGATGAAAAATCACCTGTTTCAAAATCTTCAAATATTAAGCCGACAGTTAAATAAAGAGTTTCATTAAATGAAAATTCGTTTTCGGCTGAAAGATCAAAAATCAAGTCAACAACCTGGCCGATTGGCGTATTTGAAGATGCAGTTATGCTGAAAATTACTTCAACATTGTCATCAGAATTAATATCGCCAATATTTTGAGAACCGGTATTAATTGTTAAATAAGGACTTGCAGATGTAACAGATGCAATCGCATCAATAATGCCGGACGAACCGCAATTGTTTAAAGTAATTGAAACTTCAGTGGTTTCACCTGGATCAATTCCGCCATTTCCGAGAATTTCAAAGTCAGAAATGCTTAAATCAGGTGCATGAGCAGTAATTGAAAAACTGCTTTCCCATATTGTTTCACCACTTTCAGCAGAAATTTCAAATAAGATAATTTCCCCATCCGGTACGTTTGCCGAAACCGAGAATGCAAAAGCATCATCAATAAAAATAATCTCTTCCGGATCAAAATCTCCATAAGGTTCATTATTGTCGGTAATTGAAACATAAGGGTTGTCGGTTGAAAGAGTTGCTACTACTGAAGAAGTAGGTTGATTTCCTACATTGTTTAATCCTACGGAGAGAAGAACACTTTCATTATAATCAAGCAAACCGTTTCCATTACCCGATTCATCGTTAAGAGTTTGAGAATTGAAAATAATGTAAGGTTCGTCCGAAACAACTATTATATTATCCTGAAGCCTGTTTTTGTTATGTCCAATGATGGAAATTGAAACAGGGAGCGGACTTGTAATTGGAGAAAACATATTAACAGAAGCATTTCCACTTGCATCAGCAAGTGCCCGGCCTATCAAAACACCATCCTGAAATAATGCAACACG
>CAZBSL010000055.1:0-14600 GCA_964494265.1 uncultured Bacteroidales bacterium | reverse complement strand
TAGAGCACTTCCTTGGTAAGGAAGGGGTCACGAGTTCAACTCTCGTCATTGGCTCTAATAATTAATTATTAATAAAACAATTAAAAAATAAGTCTCACATAATTTAAACATTTTTTGATATGGCAAAAGAAAAATTTGAACGTACAAAACCGCATGTTAATATAGGTACTATCGGTCATGTTGACCATGGAAAAACCACATTAACCGCTGCAATTACCTTAAATCTTCAAGATAAAGGTTTAGCTACTTTTACTTCATTTGATGCAATTGATAATGCTCCTGAAGAAAAAGAAAGAGGTATTACTATAAATACTGCTCACATTGAGTACGAAACTGTTAACAGACACTATGCACATGTTGATTGCCCCGGTCACGCTGACTACGTAAAAAACATGGTAACAGGTGCTGCACAAATGGACGGCGCCATATTAGTTGTTGCTGCTACTGACGGCCCTATGCCCCAAACTCGTGAGCACATACTTTTAGCTCGTCAGGTTGGAGTACCCAGAATTGTTGTTTTTATGAGCAAAGTTGACATGGTTGATGATGAAGAATTATTGGAATTAGTTGATATGGAAATAAGAGACCTTCTTTCATTCTACAAATTCGATGGTGATAATACTCCTGTCATTCAAGGTTCGGCTTTGGGCGGATTAAACAAAGAAGAAAAATGGGTTGATAAAATTTTTGAATTAATGGATGCTTGTGATGAGTGGATTCCATTACCCAAAAGAGATGTTGATAAACCATTCCTTATGCCAATTGAAGACATTTTCTCAATCACAGGTCGTGGAACAGTTGCAACCGGAAGAATTGAAACAGGTGTAATTAATTCAGGCGATCATGTTGATATTATCGGTATGGGTGCTCTAAAACTCAAATCTGTTGTAACAGGAGTTGAAATGTTCAGAAAAATATTAGATAGAGGCGAAGCCGGTGATAATGCGGGACTTCTTTTACGAGGTGTTGATAAAAAAGAAATTTGTAGAGGTATGGTAATTGCCAAACCTGGTTCGGTAACCCCTCATAAAAAATTCAAAGCTGAGGTTTATATCCTTAAAAAAGAAGAAGGTGGACGTCACACACCATTCCATAACAGATATCGTCCTCAATTCTATTTCAGAACAACTGATGTAACAGGCGAAATCATGTGCCCAGAAGGAGTAGAAATGGTAATGCCTGGTGATAACCTCACAATAACTGTAGAACTTATTTCTGAAATCGCAATGAATAAAGGATTAAGATTTGCAATTCGTGAAGGTGGAAGAACAGTTGGAGCCGGACAGGTAACCGAAATTATTGAATAAAAAACAATAACAAGGAAAGTTCTCTTTAAACAAATTAGAAATCTTTACTTATTATATTAAAAAATGTTTAATAAACGGGTGTAGCTCAATTGGTAGAGTAGTGGTCTCCAAAACCATTGGCTGTGGGTTCAAGTCCTACCACCCGTGCAAATATTAGATAAAATGGCAAAATTAAAAATTGTTTCTTATGTAAAAGAGTGCTATGATGAATTGTTACATAAAGTATCATGGCCTTCTTGGAGTGAATTACAAAACAGTGCAATTGTTGTATCCATTGCTTCCCTTATTATAGCACTTGTTGTGTATATGATGGATATTTCATTTCAAAAAATATTAGAAAATTTTTATAAACTTTTCTAATAGGTATTTTATCTAATTTTTAAATACTTGATAACAAAACAGAATAAAAGCTGTTTAACTTTTGTATGAGCGACCAATTAAAAAAATGGTATGTAGTCCGGGCAATCAGCGGGAAAGAGAAAAAGGTAAAAGAATACCTTGAAAGTGAAATTAATCGCTTAGGTTGGAAGGAATATATTACACAAGTACTTATCCCAACGGAAAGAATTTATCAAATCAGAAAAGGAAAAAAAATCAGCAAAGAACGAAATTATTTTCCCGGTTATGTTTTGATAGAAGCAATCCTCACAGGTGAAATACCTCACGTAATTAAAAACATACCTAATGTACTTGGGTTTTTAGGCACAAGTGGTGTACCTAATCCACTTCGTCAGGCAGAAGTCAATCGGATCTTAGGAAAAGTTGACGAACTCGCCGAACAAGGGGAAGAGGTAAACGTTCCGTTCATTATTGGAGAAACCGTTACTGTTACTGACGGGCCTTTCAATAGTTTTAGCGGAATAATCGAAGAAATTAACGAAGAAAAGAAAAAATTAAAAGTTATGGTTAAAATTTTTGGTAGAAAAACACCCCTTGAGCTTGGATTTATGCAAGTTGATAAAGAATAAAATTATCAGGTAAGTCTCTCTCATTATATATTTTTAAGTAAAAAAAAATGGCTAAAGAAATAAGCGGATTAATTAAATTACAAATCAAAGGTGGAGCTGCAAACCCATCGCCACCGGTTGGGCCTGCATTAGGTGCAAAAGGTGTTAATATCATGGAGTTTTGCAAGCAATTTAATGCGCGTACTCAGGATAGTGCCGGTAAAATTATCCCGGCAATTATAACTGTTTACAAAGATAAATCATTTAGCTTTATCATTAAAACTCCACCCGTTGCAATTCAGTTAATGGAAGCAGCCAAAATTCAAAAAGGTTCAGCCGAATCTAATAGAATCAAAGTTGCATCTGTTACGTGGGAGCAAATTCAAACAATTGCTGAAGCAAAAATGGTTGATCTAAATGCTTTCACTTTAAAAGCTGCAATGAGTATGGTTGCTGGCACTGCCAGAAGTATGGGACTAAACGTAAAAGGAGATTTTCCTTTTTCTGAAAACTAGAATCGTTTTTTTTTAAACGAAATAGTTTTTTAGTTATAATTATTAATAAAACTTGAAATGGCTAAACTGACAAAAAAACAAAAAGAAGCTTTAGCTAAGTTTGATCAAACTCAAATTTATTCATTATCTGATTCAATTGATATTGTCAAGAAAACATCTTATACAAAGTTCGATGCTTCTTTTGATATCGATGTACGCCTTGGAGTTGATCCACGGAAAGCCAACCAAATGATTAGGGGCATTGTAACCCTTCCTCATGGTACGGGTAAAACCAAACGAGTTTTGGTTTTATGTACACCTGAAAAAGAAGATGAAGCTAAAGAAGCCGGTGCTGATTTTTATGGACTTGACGAATATGTTAAGAAAATTAAAGACGGCTGGACTGACATCGACGTTGTAATTACAATGCCGAGTGTAATGTCAAAAGTTGGTGCCTTGGGTAGAATATTAGGTCCTCGCGGATTAATGCCAAACCCAAAAACAGGTACTGTAACAATGGACATTGCTAATGCCGTTAAAGAAGTCAAAGCCGGTAAGATAGATTTTAAGGTTGATAAATTTGGAATTATTCATGCTGCAGTCGGAAAAGTTTCCTTCGACAAGGAAAAACTATTTGATAATGCATCAGAACTAATTCAAACAATTTTCAAACTTAAACCATCCTCGGCAAAAGGTACTTATGTGAAATCAATTTATGCATCAAGCACTATGAGCCCTGGAGTTCAAATTGAACCGAAATCAGTAACACCGTAAATTTGTCTGGTAAATATTTAGGAGAAAAAACTATGATTAAAGAAGAAAAACAAAAAATTATTGAATCTTTGGCTGAAAAGCTGGAAAATAGTAATTATTTTTACCTGACAGATATCTCCGATTTAAATTCAGAAACTACAACTAAATTACGCAGGTTATGTTTCAAAAAAAATGTCAAATTACAGGTTATTAAAAACACATTGCTTAAAAAAGCTATGGAAAAAACCAGTAAAGATTTTGACTCTTTATATGAAACATTAGCCGGCCACACTTCAATAATGTTTGCCGAGGCTGGAAACATACCCGGTAAACTAATTCAAGAATTTAGAAAAACTTCTGAGAAACCCATTATTAAGGGGGCTTACGTCGAAGAGATGACTTATATAGGTGATGATCAACTTGAGTTCTTATCATCTATAAAATCTAAAAACGAACTAATCGGTGACATCATCGGATTACTACAATCACCGGCGAAAAATGTTATTTCTGCACTACAATCTGGTGGCGGAAAACTTGCTGGAATTCTAAAGACCTTATCAGAGAAACCTGAATAAGGCATAATATTATTATTAATAAATAATTAATTTTATTTATACTAAACGTAAAACAATCAAAAATAAAAATAAAATGGCAGATTTAAAAGCTTTTGCAGAACAATTAGTTAATTTAACAGTAAAAGAAGTTAATGAATTAGCTAACATACTAAAAGAAGAATATGGAATTGAACCGGCAGCAGCGGCAGCCGTAATGGCAGCTCCAGGCGCCGGTGGTGGTGAAGAAGCTCCAGAAGAACAGACAGAATTTGATGTTATCATCAAAGCTGCTGGACAATCGAAATTAGCTGTTGTTAAACTTGTTAAAGAATTAACAAGCCTTGGTCTTAAAGAAGCTAAAGGATTAGTCGATTCTGCACCCGCTCCTATTAAAGAAGGTGTATCAAAAGACGAAGCCGAAGCATTACAAAAACAACTTGAAGAAGCCGGAGCAGAGGTAGAGGTTAAATAGATATTAAGTGGTTGTAAATTATTTACTAAATTTAGACTACTTAAGATTTATTTCTTTTACAAAGAACTATCTCTGAATTTGGTATCTTCAATATTTCATTTAACTACTTAAAACACTTTTACTTTGGCTACATTTAAAACTGACAGAATCAATTTCGCATCTACAAAGATTCATTCCGAAATTCCGGATTTCTTAGATGTACAATTAAAATCATTTCAGGATTTTTTCCAATTGGATACAAATCCTGAAAACCGTATTAACGAGGGCTTATTTAAAGTATTCAGTGAGAACTTTCCGATCACTGATGCCAGAAATAACTTTGTGCTCGAGTTTTTGGATTACTTCATTGATCCACCGAGATATTCAATTGATGAATGTATCGAACGAGGTCTGACTTACAGCGTACCTCTTAAAGCTAAACTTAAGCTTTATTGTACTGACCCCGATCATGAAGAATTCGAAACAATAATACAGGATGTGTACCTTGGTATGATACCGTATATGACACCTAAAGGCACCTTTGTTATCAATGGTGCCCAAAGGGTTGTTGTATCACAACTTCACCGTTCTCCGGGAGTTTTCTTCGGAAGACATCTTCATGCTAACGGCACAACCTTATATTCAGCCCGAATTATTCCCTTTAAAGGTTCATGGATGGAATTTACAACTGATATAAACAACATAATGTTTGCTTATATCGACCGTAAAAAGAAGCTCCCCGTAACAACCTTACTTAGAGCTATCGGATTTGAAAGCGATAAAGATATCCTTGAAATTTTCGGATTAGCTCAAGAAGTAAAAGTCAGCAAATCTGGACTTAAAAAAGTCATCGGTAGAAAATTAGCTGCAAGGGTTCTAAAATCATGGATTGAAGATTTCGTTGATGAAGATACAGGAGAAGTTGTATCAATTGAACGAACAGAAGTATTAATTGATCGTGAAGTTGAATTGGAAACTAAACATATCGAAATTATTATTAATGCCGATATAAAAACAATTTTAATTCATAGCGATGAAAGTGATTCTGTTGACTATTCAATAATTTTCAACACATTACAAAAAGACCCCGCTAATTCTGAAAAAGAGGCTGTTGAATTTATTTATCGTCAATTGCGTAATGCCGAACCACCTGATGAGGAAACCGCAAGAGGAATTATTGATAAATTATTTTTCTCAGACAGACGCTATGATCTCGGTGATGTCGGACGCTACAGAATTAATAAAAAACTCGGACTCAATATTCCAACCAATACAAAAATATTAACAAAAGAGGATATAATTGAAATCATTAAATTTTTAATTCTTCTTGTTAATGCTCAAACCGATGTAGATGATATTGACCACCTTAGTAATCGGAGGGTAAGAACGGTTGGCGAACAACTTCATAACCAATTTGGTGTAGGGCTGGCCAGGATGGCACGCACTATTCGTGAAAGAATGAATGTTAGGGATAATGAAGTATTTACACCTACCGACCTCATAAATGCGAAAACATTATCATCAGTAATTAATTCGTTTTTCGGTACAAATCAATTGTCTCAGTTTATGGATCAAACAAATCCATTATCTGAATTAACTCACAAAAGAAGAGTTTCCGCATTAGGTCCCGGAGGTTTGTCTCGTGAACGTGCAGGTTTCGAAGTTCGTGACGTACATTATACTCACTACGGAAGACTTTGTACAATAGAAACACCTGAAGGTCCAAATATTGGGTTGATTTCATCACTTTGTGTTTATGCTAAGATCAATAAATTAGGTTTTATTGAAACCCCATATCACATTGTTAATGAAGGCAGCGTTGATTTAGCTGAAAAACCTGTTTATTTAAGTGCCGAAGAAGAAGAAAACAAAATTATTGCTCAGGCAAATACACTATTAAATGATGATGGTAGTTTTGTCAGAGATAAAGTTAAAGTAAGATATCTGGCTGACTATCCTATAATTGAAAAAGAAAAAGTTGACCTTATAGATATCGCACCAAACCAAATTGCCTCAATAGCTGCCTCATTGATTCCTTTCTTAGAGCATGATGATGCCAACCGAGCCTTAATGGGATCAAACATGATGCGACAAGCAGTACCTTTGCTAAATCCTGAAGCACCAATAGTTGGAACAGGTGTCGAAGCCGGTGTTGCAAGAGACTCACGTACTTTATTAGAAGCTGAGAACGATGGCATTGTTGAATACGTTGATGCTGATAAAATCGTTGTAAAATACATTAGAAGTGAAGCTGAAAAAATGGTTAGTTTCGAAGAGGATGTTAAAACTTATAAATTAACTAAGTTCACTCGAACAAACCAAAATACTTCGACTAACTTAAGGCCTATAGTTTATAAGGGTGATCATGTAAAAAAGAATCAAGTTCTCTGTGAAGGTTACGCAACAAAAAACGGTGAATTAGCTCTCGGAAGAAACCTAATGGTAGCTTTCATGCCTTGGAAAGGTTATAACTTTGAGGATGCAATTGTTATCTCCGAAAAAGTTGTTAAAGAAGACATTTTCACCTCACTGCATATCGAAGAATTCACGCTTGAAGTCAGAGACACAAAACGAGGAATCGAAGAACTAACTAATGATATTCCTAATGTAAGTGCTGAAGCTACTAAAAATCTTGACGAAAATGGTTTAATTAGAATCGGTGCTGAAGTAAATGAAGGAGATATTTTGATTGGTAAAATTACACCTAAGGGTGAATCGGATCCAACTCCTGAAGAAAAATTATTACGCGCAATTTTTGGAGACAAAGCCGGTGATGTAAAAGATGCCTCTTTAAAAGCACCACCCTCAATGAAAGGTGTGGTTGTCAATAAAAAACTTTTTTCACGCGTCGTGAAAGACAGAAAATCAAAAGTTAAAGAGAAAGATTTAGTTGAACACATAGATGTTGAATTAAATAAAAAAGCTATTGAATTAAAAACAAAACTTGTTGAAAAATTAAATTACTTTGTAGCCGGTAAAACATCTCAAGGAGTTTTCAATATTTTCAAAGAAGCATTAATTCCAAAAAAATCTAAATTCACTCAAAAATTATTAATGGGTATTGACTATACAAATGTCAATCCAAACAGATGGACAACAGATAAAGTAAAAAATAATCTGATAAAAGAACTCGTTAATAATTATAATGTTAAATACAAAGAATTACTCGGAAGAGCCAATCGCGAAAAATTCACACTAACTGTTGGTGACGATCTTCCAACCGGCATTGTTAAAATGGCTAAAATATATGTTGCTAAGAAACGAAAACTAAAAGTTGGTGATAAAATGGCCGGTCGCCATGGAAACAAAGGTATTGTCGCAAAAATTGTTAGAGAAGAAGACATGCCTTATCTTGAGGACGGTACACCTGTTGACATAGTTCTTAACCCTCTTGGCGTACCATCTCGAATGAACTTGGGACAGATATATGAAACAGTTCTTGGTTGGGCGGGCAAAAAGCTTAATAAAACATTTGCTACCCCAATTTTTGACGGTGCTACAGTACAGCAAATTAACGATTATCTCGATGAGGCTGAACTCCCCCAGAACGGTAGAATTTATCTTTATGACGGTGGTACAGGTGAACGTTTCGATCAACCCGCCACAGTCGGATATATATATATGCTAAAACTCCATCACATGGTTGATGATAAAATGCATGCTCGTTCAATAGGGCCATATTCTTTAATAACTCAACAACCGCTTGGAGGTAAAGCACAATTTGGTGGACAAAGATTCGGAGAAATGGAAGTTTGGGCACTCGAAGCATTTGGTGCTGCGAATGTTCTGCAAGAAATTCTCACAGTGAAATCTGATGATGTTATCGGAAGAGCAAAAGCTTATGAATCTATCGTGAAAGGTGAAAACATGCCTACTCCGGGAATTCCGGAATCTTTTAATGTTTTAGTACATGAACTAAGAGGTCTTGGACTAAATATTACTTTTGAGCAATAATTGTATTAAAATTATGCTTTTTCTCAATTTATAATTGATACTTATTTAACATTTTACGCAAAATCTCAACTTATGGCTTATAGAAAGGAAAATCCTGTAAGAAGTATTTTTTCAAAAATTATGATTAGCCTTGCTTCTCCCGAAACTATTCTTGAACGATCAAGTGGAGAAGTACTTAAACCTGAGACTATCAATTACAGAACCTATAAACCCGAAAGAGACGGGCTGTTTTGTGAAAGAATTTTCGGACCAATAAAAGATTGGGAATGTCATTGTGGGAAATACAAAAGAATTCGATATAAAGGAATTGTTTGCGACCGCTGTGGCGTTGAAGTTACTGAAAAAAAAGTGCGCCGTGAAAGAATGGGACACATTCATCTCGTAGTTCCGGTTGCTCATATTTGGTTTTTCCGATCATTACCGAATAAAATCGGTGCTTTGCTTGGTTTACAAACAAAAAAACTTGATACAATAATTTATTACGAAAAATACGCCGTAATAAATCCGGGTATTAAAGCTGATGACGGAATTAAATATCTTGATTTTCTTACCGAAGAAGAATATTTCGATATTATGGATTCTCTTCCACCCGATAATCAATATCTTGACGATAGCGACCCTGATAAATTTCTTGCTAAAATGGGAGCCGAAGCTATTCACGACCTTTTAGCACGTTTAGATTTGGATAAAATTTCTTATGAACTTCGTCATAAAGCAAATACCGAAACATCTCAACAACGTAAAGCAGACGCTTTAAAACGCTTACAAGTTTTTGAAGCTTTCCGTGATGCCAAAACACGTATCGAAAATAATCCTGAATGGATGATAGTGAAAGTAGTTCCTGTAATTCCTCCCGAGCTTCGTCCTTTAGTTCCTCTCGATGGAGGAAGGTTTGCTACTTCCGATCTTAATGATTTATACCGCAGAGTAATAATTAGAAACAACCGATTAAAAAGATTAATCGAAATCAAAGCTCCGGAAGTTATTATGCGTAACGAAAAACGTATGCTTCAGGAAGCCGTTGATTCATTATTTGACAATTCAAGAAAAGCAAGCTCGGTAAAAACCGAATCGAATCGACCATTGAAATCTTTAAGTGACAGTTTAAAAGGTAAACAAGGTAGATTTCGTCAAAACCTTCTTGGAAAACGTGTCGATTATTCAGGACGTTCTGTAATTGTTGTCGGCCCTGACTTAAAACTCAACGAATGCGGTTTACCAAAAGATATGGCTTCTGAATTATTCAAGCCTTACATTATCCGTAAATTACTCGAAAGAGGAATTGTAAAAACCGTAAAATCTGCAAAGAAAATTGTTGATCGTAAAGATCCGGTGGTTTGGGATATTGTTGAAAATATTCTAAGGGGACACCCAATTATGTTAAACCGTGCCCCTACCCTTCACAGGCTTGGTATTCAGGCTTTTCAGCCCAAACTAATTGAAGGGAAAGCAATTCAACTTCATCCATTGGTTTGTACGGCTTTTAATGCCGACTTCGATGGTGATCAAATGGCAGTTCATATTCCTCTTGGAAATGCAGCTATCCTTGAAACCCAAATCTTAATGCTCGCTTCCCATAATATTCTTAATCCTGCTAATGGTGCACCAATTACAGTACCTTCACAGGATATGGTATTAGGCTTATATTACATAACTAAAGCACGTAAAAGTGAACCGAATCATCCTATTAAAGGAGAGGGATATAATTTTTATTCACCCGAAGAAGTAATAATAGCCTATAATGAAAAGAAAGTTGATTTACATGCAATTATCAACGTAAGAATTAATGAGAAAGGCGAAAACAAAACTATTGAAACAACTGTTGGACGAATATTATTTAACCAAATTGTTCCAAAAGAATATAGTTACATAAATTCATTATTAACTAAAAAAGCCCTTAGAGATATCATTGGCGATATTTTAAAGAGTACAGGAACAGACATAACAGCTAACTTCCTTGATGATATTAAGTCACTTGGATTCAATATGGCTTTCAAAGGAGGTCTTTCATTTAATCTTGGAGATGTTTTAATCCCTCCTGAAAAAAAAGAATTGATTATTGAAGCAAATGCTGAAGTTGATGAAGTTATGAATAACTACAACATGGGTTTCATAACTAACAATGAAAGATATAATCAGATTATTGATATCTGGACACACGCAAACTCCCACCTTACTCAAACATTGATGAAAAAATTATCAACCGATAATCAGGGTTTTAATCCTGTTTTCATGATGCTTGATTCGGGTGCTCGTGGTTCAAAAGAACAGATTCGTCAGCTCTCAGGGATGAGGGGATTAATGGCAAAACCTCAAAAATCCGGGGCAAAAGGCGGAGAAATTATTGAAAACCCTATTCTTTCAAACTTCAAAGAAGGCCTTTCGGTTCTTGAGTATTTTATCTCAACTCATGGTGCCAGAAAAGGACTTGCCGACACAGCTCTTAAAACTGCTGATGCCGGTTACCTAACCCGACGTTTAGTTGATGTGTCTCAGGATGTAATTATCACAGACAGAGATTGTGGAACATTACGAGGCTTATCAACATCTGTACTTAGAAGGAACGAAGAAGTTGTTGAAACACTTTATGATAGAATACTCGGACGAGTTTCGGTTCACGATATTTATCACCCTCTGACAGGTGATATTATTATTAAGGGCGGGGACGAATTCACCGAAGAAATTTGTGAAGTTGTTGAAAATTCTCCTATCGAAACAGTTGAAATAAAATCTGTATTAACCTGCGAAGCCAAAAAAGGTGTTTGTGCAAAATGCTACGGACGAAATTTAGCTTCAGGTAAAATGGTTCAAAAAGGTGAAGCAGTTGGTGTTATTGCAGCTCAATCAATTGGAGAGCCGGGAACACAGTTGACTCTCCGTACTTTCCACGTTGGGGGGACTGCCTCCAATATTTCTATTTCTTCTAAGATTATTGCCAAATATGGTGGTATTCTTGAAATAGATGAATTAAGATGTGTTGAGTATAAAAATGCTGAAGGTAAAAATTACGATATCGTTATTGGACGTTCGGCAGAAATGAGAATTCTTGATAAGAATACTCAAATCGTCATCACTTCAGGAAATATTCCCTACGGTAGTAATTTATATTTCAAGAACGGTAGCGAAATAGAAAAAGATGAAGTAATTTGTGATTGGGATCCTTATAATGCCGTAATTATTTCAGAAGTAACAGGTAAAATTTCATTTGAAAATATTATAAAGGGTGTTACTTTTAGAGAAGAATCGGATGAACAAACAGGTTACCATGATAAAGTAATTGTCGAAACAAGACAAAAAGCTAAGAACCCAAATATAAAAATTCTTACTAAAGATAATGAGATAATTAAATCCTATGATATTCCGGTTGGTGCTCATATTATTGTTGAAAACGGTAAAAAAATAAAAGCAGGTGATATTTTAGTAAAAATTCCTCGTGCTATCGGAAAATCAGGCGATATTACAGGAGGTTTACCTCGTGTTACAGAACTATTTGAAGCAAGAAATCCTTCAGATCCTGCTAAAGTTTCTGAAATAGACGGAGTTGTTTCTTTTGGTAAAAAACTTAAAAGGGGTAATCGCGAAGTAATTATTACTTCAAAAACAGGTGAAGAAAAAAAATATCTTGTTCCTACTTCAAAACAAATACTTGCTCAGGAAAACGATTATGTTAAAGCTGGTACTTGTTTATCAGAAGGAGCTATGACACCTGCCGACATACTTGCAATCAAAGGGCCAATGAAAGTACAAGAATATATTGTCAATGAAATCCAGGAAGTTTATCGACTTCAGGGAGTGAAGATTAATGACAAGCATTTCGAAGTAATAGTTCGTCAGATGATGCGTAAAGTCGAGGTCGAAGACCCAGGTGATACTAAATTTTTGGAAGGTGAGGTTATCAATAAACTAAACTTTTTTAACGAAAATGATGAAATTTTCGGTAAAAGAGTTATTATCGAACCTGGAGATTCTGAAAATTATATATCCGGTCAAATAGTAAGTGCCAGAAAATTACGTGACGAAAATTCTTTATTAAAAAGAAAAGATAAACAACTTATTGAATCAAGAGATGCTAAAACGGCAACTGCACGACAAGTATTACAAGGTATCACTAAAGCATCGCTTCAAACAACAAGTTTTATATCCGCAGCCTCATTCCAGGAAACAACCAAAGTCTTGACCCTGGCATCAATTAATGCAAAGCGTGATGATTTACTGGGATTGAAAGAAAACGTAATAGTCGGGCATTTGATACCTGCCGGAACCGGTTTACGTGATTTTAAGAATATTATTGTCGGTTCAAAAGAAGAATTTGCTGCATTATCCGATGAAAAAGTCAATAAGGAAGAAGTTGTGGATGAGATTTTTGATATTGAAAAATAATACTTTTTATAATATAGAATATTTGTAATCAGAATTTTAATTCATAAAAACATTAATCATGGCAGAAAACCCTAATAAAAAGCAAATTAATATCGAACTTAGTGATGAGATAGCCCAAGGTATTTATTCTAATCTTGCAATCATTACTCATTCAAATTCAGAATTTATTGTTGATTTTATTAAAATGATGCCCGGTATTCCCAAGGCGAAAGTTAAGTCAAGAATAATTCTGACGCCTCAGCATGCAAAACGCTTATTGAAAGCTTTAAATGAAAATGTTTCAAAATATGAAGCTCTTCACGGACATATAAAAGAAGCAAAAGACCCGATTCCTTTTAATCTTGGCGGCCCAACAGCTCAAGCTTAAAAAATTAATAAGATTTAAAGAAAAGCAGCACAAAATATTGATTTTGTGCTGCTTTTTTTGTAGGGGTTACAGCTATGCTACATCTTGCATTGGCCGTATTTTCGGGAAGGGTAATGGCCGATCTTCGTTTTTGAAGTGCTTCACCACATCCTCAACAACTTCAATCAATTCACTGTATAATGTTACCGGATCCTCTCCATGAATACCGGTAATTAAATCAGGGCACTTACCGATGTACACCTGATCTTCATCGCTCCACTCAACCCACTTGTGATATTTATCAATTTCTTTCATTTTTTTAAACTTTTTATGGCTTGGTTTACTTGCTTTATTTGATAATGTTTTGCTTCGTCATTTAATTTGCCGCTTAAAGTAACGGCACCAGGATATTTATCATGAGTGAATTTCCGATGTGAACCTTTGCCGGCACCTTTAATTTCGGAAAATTCAGCATCTATTAATATTTCAATTAGATATTTTAATTTTTTCGGCATTATTTTCAAATTTCTTTACAAAGTTATAAAAATTATTTCAGATTAAGGATTCCATCTTTTGAAAAGATGGAATCCTTTTCTCCACGAAATATTAAATTTGGTTACTATTGAATTATAAGTGTTTTGACAAGTCTATGGATAGCATTTGGGGTTTTCAGTAAGCGATGGCATCCCTTTTAAAGGTAAAGTGTGTTTGTTGTTTTCGGTTTTCTTCCGGAGGGATGCCATCGCTTTCTCTTAACGCCCTCTGTTTGTTTTTTATCTTATTTCTTTAAATCCCAAGCCCTAAAGGGCTGGGTTAATTAATTTTCAATCCCAATGTTTCGTAAAAAATCCTGACCTGTACGGGTCAGGATTACATCGTTAATAATTATTATAAAAACCCAAATTTTAAAAAGGATTCCATCTTTTGAAAAGATGGAATCTTTTCCTAATCATAAGTTGCCATTTAAAATTTATTTAGTAAAAATCCACCTTCTAAGAAGGTGGCATTAATTTGCACCCAAAGGGTGCTATAGGTCGAAACTCAATTGTTGTTCGTCCTCTCTTTTCTCCTGTTCCTCTTGATACTTCACATATTTTCTTATTTTATCTTCATCAAGACCTACTGTATTTTAACAATAACCTCTTGACCACAAATGATTTCCCCAATATAATTTCTTGAATTTATTCATCCCTTTTTAATGCATAGCTAAAAAACATGACCACCTTCGAAGAAGGTGGATTTATAATTTTATTAAAATATTATAATAATTACAAATTGGGACTTGAAAAACCTGACCGATACCGGTCAGGTTTTAAAAAAATTCGATCCTGCTTCGCAGGATATAAATATCAAATATCTAATTGCCGAGTAGGCAAGGGGAATTTCACCCCAAGCCTCTCACAGAACCGTACGT
>CAZBSL010000054.1:4376-14626 GCA_964494265.1 uncultured Bacteroidales bacterium | reverse complement strand
TGCTCGGGTAATTTCAGATAATGATTTTTATGGCTTTACAAATTTTAAAAAATGTTATGTTTCGCAATTTAATGAAGTTTCTTACAAAACTGAGCCGTCAAAAAAATACCGCGGACAAAGTAAACTAAGCCTTGTGGATGGATTGGAAGGAATTGCTGGCGACTGGAATAAAAACTGGGTTGGATTTCAGGGTGAGATTTTCGATTTTACAGCCAATTTAATTAAACCAATGGAAATTACGCAGTTCAAAGTTGGTTTTATGCAATGCCAAAGTTCATGGATTTTTTTACCATACAGCATTGATTTGCTCACTTCAATTGATGGAGAGAATTTTACGTGGCAGAGAAGCTTTACAAATCCTAATGATCCAGGAATAAAAAATTATGAAGAAGAGCGTGTTGAATATATTATCAATCTTGATGTAGCCGTTAAAGCAACTCATATAAAATTAATAACTAAGCCACTACAGAAATGCCCAAAGTGGCATCCCGGTGCTGGAAGCAATGCATGGATGTTTATGGATGAAATTGTTGTTGAATAATTGCCGAAAATGAGTGGAAATAATGCCTAAAGTAAATCGGAGGATGAAACCTTTTAAAATTCAATAACAAAGCGGAAATTCTATCTTTTCGGATTCTTCCTTTGTTTGTTTATTTGATTTTGGGGATGTGAAATTTCAGGTGGATAGAATTTTGAGCTATTTAAAAAGTTTTACTTCTGTTGCAGTAGGCCCTTTTGGACCCATCTCAACTTCAAAACTAACAAGGTTTCCCTCCTTAATTTCTTCAAGTACATTGTTCACATGTACAAAAACACTTTCTTTTGTTTCCGTATCTTTTATAAAACCAAAGCCTTTTGAGTCGTTAAAGAAGGCAACGACTCCCTTTCTTATGGGATCAAGTACATCAGAATCGCGATTTGGTACTCCGATTTCAATATCTTCTAATTTGATATTTTTCTTTTTAGTGGGATCAGGAGGTGTGGAGCTTATCATTCCATTTTCATCAACATAGGAAATCATGTCATCCAGACTACTTTTTTTCTCATTTTCTTTCCTCGCCAATCTCTTCTTTTCTTTCTCTTTTCTCTTTTTCTCTTTCTTGTTTCTTACGTCCTTTTTGTTGAAGGTTTCCTGCGCTCTACCCATAAATTAATTGAACTTTTTTAATAATAATTTTCTAAAAATGAGGCTGAATACCTCCCATCAACTACATAATCCGACAACGGAATAAGTATGTAATTTATTAAAGTCGCATTGACAAAAGTTTATATATCATATTTTACCAGCCGGTATTTAATTTTACTTTTCGGTAAAACATGACTAAAGTTGAAATTTTATCAATTCCTATCATATTTAGTGATTTCTGAAACACTTTAACAGAGAAATGCAAATACCCGAAACACATTAAAATGATTGAAACGGGTATTTTATATCTCCGGTATTATATGAATTAATTTTCTACTTTCACGTTAATAGCAGTCATTCCCTTATCGCCTTGCTTGGTATCAAAAACAACTTTTTGGTCAGGCTGAAGTCCACCAAAAGAACTAGTTAAACCAGTTCGGTGAACAAAAATATCACTACCACTTTCAGATTCAATAAAGCCAAAACCCTTGGTTTCGTTGTACCATTTTACTTTTCCCTTTGCCATAATAATTTCTCTAATAAATATTAATAATCGGTTTTCTTTGGTCTTGCCTCATTAACAACTATTTCTCTGCTTTTCAATGTGGCGCCATTCAGTTCTTCAATGGCTTTGCTTCCTTCATCTTGGTCATCCATAGTGATAAAACCGAAGCCTTTACTTCTGCCACTCATTTTATCGGTAATAATTTTAGCGGAGCTTACAGTCCCATATTCTTCGAATATTCCACTCAGGTCATTTTCACTTACCTTAAAATCAAGGTTTCCTACATAAATGTTCATAATTTTATTAATTTAAAATGTTTGTTTTTTAACAATAGGTCGCTTTGTTTATCCTGAAAAAAATTGCTCTTTCTGCACTTCACTAATGAAAGCGGATTAAACATTAAATTAACTGAACAAACATAAATTCATAAAACCTTTTATTAAAAGTTTAAAAATATAAGATTTAAAAAAAAGAGCCGTGATGAACTAAAAGTATATGGTAAATTAGTAAATAAAAGCACAAATTCTCAAATCTGAAATTTCGGCAAAGTTACACTTTTCTTTTTAGGTTCTATTTTTTTATTTTATTTTTTTTTATTCTGAATAAAAACAAGATACTTGATTTTGATATTGAAGAATTGAAGGTGAAAACTTGCTAAATTTTCATGCCTGATAAAAACTTGAATAACTCAATACCTAAGAGGTTCATATTCTTGTATCCCTATACTAAATAGATTCAGATTGAATAAGTTAGACGTGATATTTTAAACAAAGTCAGCTTTTAATATCTTGTCACTTTTATTAAATAAATTATGGAATCCAATACTACAGATTAACATATTTAAAATGATATTAATTATAATCTTTCCATCTCATTATAAAAATTGGGTTTTTGAAAATTGAACTTGTATTTAATCAAATATATGATTAAATGCGTGAATAATAAGCGATTGGGCTTAAAACACCCATTAAGCTCAAAAAAAATTTAAATGACCTAAAATTCCTGGTATTCCTTCATTTTCGCCTTTTTTTTCATAAATTGTAAGCGGAAAAAAAATATTTAGTCCTCAATTGCCTTTACTCCCGGAAGTTCTTTTCCTTCGATAAATTCAAGCATTGCCCCTCCCCCTGTCGAAACATAGCTGACCTTTTTAGTCAAGCCATATTTGTTAATCGCTGCAACCGAATCGCCTCCGCCAATCAATGAAAATGCTCCATTATTTGTTGCATCTGCCACAGCTTCGGCAATTGCTTTTGTTCCGTTTTCAAAATTCGACATTTCAAAAACGCCCATCGGCCCATTCCAAAGAATGGTTTTTGAGCTTTTTATTATCTCAGTAAAATCTTTAATACTTTCATCTGCAATATCCAAACCCATCCATCCTTCCGGAATATTGTCTGAATCGGAGGTCAGAACTTGAGCTTCATTCGAAAAAGCATCTGCTATTACTGCATCGGTAGGAATTAGCAAATTAACTCCTAATTCGTTTGCTTTTTCAATGGTTTCTATGGCAATATCAAGCAAGTCTTCTTCAAACATTGAGCTTCCAATTTCTCCACCAAATGCTTTGATAAAGGTAAACATCATTCCACCGCCAATGATCATATTGTCAACTTTGTCGAGCAAATTTTTAATAATTTCTATTTTACCGGAAACTTTTGCCCCGCCCAAAATTGCTGTAAATGGCTTTTTTTTATTCTTAATTACTTGATTTATATTTCTTAATTCATTTTCCATTATATATCCTAAGAATTTCTTATTTGGAAAAAACTTTGCAATAATTGCTGTTGAAGCGTGAGCGCGATGAGCTGTACCAAAAGCATCATTAATATAAACATCGCCGAGCTCCGACAATTTTTCGGCAAAAGCTTCATCGCCCTTGGTTTCTTCTTTATGAAATCGAAGATTTTCGAGAAGTAAAACTTCACCTGGCAAAAGGCTTTCAGACATTTTTTTTGCCGATTCGCCTACACAATTGTCAGCAAATTTCACTTCAGTATTTAATTGTTCGGAAAGATAGGGGATTAAGTGTTTTAATGAAAATTTTTCTTCCGGCCCTTGTTTTGGACGCCCGAGATGAGACATTAAAATTACCGAACCTCCATCCTTAAGAATTTTTTTTATGGTTGGAATTGCTGCATTTATTCGGCTTGCATCAGTAATTTCAAAATCTTTGTTTAATGGAACATTAAAATCAACCCTAATTAAAGCCTTTTTATTTGCAAAATTATAATTATCAATTGTTTTCATTTTTTTGTTTTAATTTTAATTCAATATTCAAATTTATAATTATTAGATGAAATATCGCATACTTTCTTTAAAAATAATTATGAGATCAGAAAATAAAGCCACAGATTCTCAGATTAAATATTAATTTTACAATCTGTGAGTCTGTGGTTAATTTGATTAACAGGTTATTCCATATAGATTCTTTATTATAAATTATTATCATATGGAGGATATTAAAATCACAATAATCCAAACATCGCTTGAGTGGGAGAATGTTGATGAAAATCTCAGTTCATTCGATAAATTTATATCACAAATTATTAAAGATAAACCCGATTTAATCGTTCTACCGGAGGAATTTAATACAGCATTTTCGGTTAAACCCGAAAACTTTTATGAAAAACTTGATGGCAAAACCATAAAATGGATGGCAAAACAGGCCTCATTAATGAATTGTGTAATAACAGGAAGTTTAATTATTAAGGAGAACAATAAGTATTTTAATACATTAATTTGGATGAGGCCTGACGGAAGCTTCGAGACTTATCGTAAACGCCATTTGTTTAGGATGGGAAAAGAGCATCTGAAATTTTCTGGAGGCCATGATCGCCTGATTGTTGATTTAAAAGGATGGAAAATATGCCCTTTAATCTGCTATGATTTGCGTTTCCCTGTTTGGGCAAAAAATACTTTTAAAAATGAAAAATATGAATATGATATATTGATTTATATTGCAACCTGGCCCGAAGTCTGTAGCCATGGTTGGAAGACTTTGCTCATGGCAAGGGCTATAGAAAATCAAGCTTTTGTGATTGGGGTGAATAGAGTTGGGAAAGACGGAAATAGTATTTCATATTCAGGTGATTCGGCAATAGTTGACCCTAATGGGGAGGTTGTTTCCGGTATTCAATCGAATCAGGAAACTTTTGAAACAATAAATTTGTCATATTTTACATTATCAAATATTCGCAGTAAATTTAACGCAGGTTTTGACTGGGATAATTTCAAAATAAGTGATAGAATTGATTAGAAAACATATCGTCATTATTATTTTTGCAAATTTTGTAAAATTTTTATTGCTTTACAGAAAGATTAATGAGCAGTAGTTGTGGATGATAGATAATAAAATTATTTTTTTTATAAAAAATTATAATTATTTAAATTTTTAGTAGCAAAACGCTTGCTTATTAATAAAAATTACTATTTTTGCACTTCCAAATTTTAGAGGAAATTAAAAGAAAAAAATGTACGCAATAGTAGATATAGCCGGTCAACAATTTAAAGTTGAAAAAGATCAAAAAATCTTTGTTCATCGCTTAGAAGGCGAAGAAGGCTCAAAGGTTGATTTTCAAAAAGTTCTTTTATTAGATGAAGACGGAAAAGTTAAAGTTGGTAAACCTTTCGTAGAAAAAGCTTGTGTAAAAGCCACAATACTTTCTCATTTAAAAGGTGATAAAGTTACTGTTTTTAAAAAGAAAAGAAGAAAAGGTTATCAAAAAGAAAACGGGCATCGTCAATATTTTAGTCAAATACAAATTGAAAATATTGAAGGATTAACGAAGAAAAAAGCAAAAGCTGAACCGAAAGCTAAGCCGAAAGCGGAAGTAAATGAAACAGTTGTTGAGAAAACAGTAGAAAAAAAATCAGAGTAGAAAACAGTTTTAAAAAACCTTAAAAAATATAAACTATGGCTCATAAGAAAGGTGCCGGTAGCTCAAATAACGGCAGAGAATCAGAAAGTAAAAGACTTGGAGTTAAAATTTACGGAGGGCAATTTGCAAAAGCAGGTAATATTATTATCCGCCAAAGAGGAACTGTTCACAATCCCGGAGATAATGTTGGGATGGGTAAAGACCATACATTGCACGCTTTAATAGACGGAATAGTTGTTTTTAAAAAGAAAAGAAATAATAAATCCTTTGTTTCTATCGATGCTTTGGAAAGTAATTAAATACAGATAAAACGAAATTCAAGATACCTCCTTTTTTTAATAGTATTAGTAAAATCTCTCAAATTAGTTTTTGGGGGATTTTTTTTTGAAGGTTTAGCTAATATTTATTTCCACCTGGTTTCTAAGTAAGTCTTCGTAAGTATCGCGTTTTCTGATCAGTTTGGCCTCGCCATTTATTATTAAAACTTCAGCCGGTTTAAAACGTGAATTATAGTTTGATGACATACTGAATCCATAAGCCCCGACATTTTTTATCGCCAAAATATCGTTTTCTCTTACTTCGTTCAAAAACCTATCTTTTCCAATATTATCAATTTCACATAAATTGCCCACGACATTATACTTTTTCTTCTCTCCGCATGGATTAGAGATGTTAACAATTTCGTGATAAGCGTCGTACATCATAGGCCGCAAGAGGTGATTAAAGCCTGTGTTCGTGCCAACAAAATCAATATATCCATTGGTTTTCAAAACAACAGCTTTAGTGAATAAATAACCTGATTCACTCATCAAATAGCGTCCCGGCTCAAACCACAATTCCAGATTTTTTCCAACTTGTTTACAAAATTCTTTGAATTCAAAAACAAATTTACTTCCAATTTTATCAATATCAATTACCTCATCATCAGATTTATGAGGAACCATAATCCCGCCCCCAAAATCAAGATATTCAAGGTCATTGAAGTGCTTTGAGATTTCGAAAATGATTTTTGCTCCTTTCAAAAATACTTCGGGGCTAAGAATTACATGACTCGAATGAATATGAAGCCCATTGATTTTGATATTGTATTTTTTAACAATTTCAAGTAATTGGCTGAATTGACTTAACGAAATCCCGAATTTTGATTGGTTGTGCCAAACCGAAACTCGTTTTGAATTCACAGCCGAATAATGTTCTTTATTGATATTTGCAAAATCGATGCCTGAAACTTCACCGCTTTCAACTTCCGAAATAATATTAGGATTAAGGCGAAGGCAACAAGGCACAGAATTTCCGTATTCCTTGCCAAATTTTTCAAGATTTTGAAGGTTCTCAATATTAATATAAGTGCCAAATTCAACGGCTTTTTTGATTTCTTCAAAGTCAACAATATTTGGTGTAAAAACTATTTCATTGGGTTGAAATCCGGCTTTTAATCCCATTTGAATTTCCGGGATAGAAACCGTATCAAGGCCGGTGCCAAGTTTTTTCATAAGTTTTGCAATACTTATATTTGTGCATGACTTTATTGCAAACTTTATTCTTAAATCGGTTCCTGCAAATGCACTTCTGAAATCATTTACTTTTTTTTCAATGATTTCAGAATTGTAAACGTAAAGCGGAGTGCCAAATTTTTCACAAATTTCATTTACAGAAACACCCTGAATATTAAATACTTGATTACTTAACTCCATTATTAGTATTGATTTATCAATTTAAAAAATTATTTTTTTTTATTAAAATTGCTCTATTCATAAGTTCTTTAACTCTTAACAATTGTTCGGGATTTTCTTTATTAACCAGTCGTTCGAGATGCCATGACAGCATTCCGTGTGCCCCCCATAAAATGTAATAAGGGAGGAGTTCCAATTCTGTTTCTTTAATTTTTCTGAATTCATTATAGCGTTTCAAGAAAATGTTTAAAAGTTCTTTATTCAATTCATTATTAATAAAACAAAATCCGTTAATTGTCATTCCGACATCAAAAAGCAAATTATCACAACAAGCTTCCTCAAAATCAATTATTGCGAGGAGTTTGTTGTTGTTAAAAATAGTATTGTCAGGGAAAATATCGCCATGCACAATTCCAATTGGAACATGCTCAGATAAAGGATTATAAAGAAAATTTGTGTATTCCTCAAAATAATTAAATATTTCTGGAAATTTGAATTTGACTTTATCAAACTTACCAATCAAAGAAAAACATTTATCAATATTTATCACATTGGTTCTTGGAAAATCATTCCAATTTTTGAAACTACTAAGCTTTGCAACTGCTCCGGCAATTTCAAATACGCTTTCATTATTAAGCTCGGGTTTTTCCCCTTCAATGAATTCATAAATTACAACCGCCCCATCAGTAGTTTCATTCACATAATTACCATCACTTCGTTGAATTGCTTTGGCAATCGGGATGTCAATTTTTTCTAATTCAAAAAGTAAGTTTAATTCATAATTTATATATTCTAAAGTTTGTTGCTTGCAAATTCTATAAAGAAAATTTCCTTTTGGAGTTGTAATTTTATAATTAATATTCGCAAAACCATCACTAAGTATTTCATATTTACGAAGTTTTCCGAAATTATAATTTGAAATTACTTTTTTTATTTGAGTTATTAACTCCATTTTATTATAATCTTAATAAATTATTTTACTTAAATCCACTTCCTTATTTTCAGTTTTTGAAAAAGGCCTGATTCTAAAACTATAGAAATATTCACCGGCCGGAAGAGTATATTCCGGATGAGTTCGAGCGCCCCAACTATTGTCTCCACCAACACCCATTTGTTTAAAATCAATATTCAAACTAATTATTTCACCGGGCTTTATGTCGTTACGATGACGCTGGGGTTTTTGTTTTCCGGGATGCTTGAGTTCATCCATCGAAAATTGATGAGCACTTGTGCTGATTAAGGGCAAACCGCAAACCAGCAGTCCAACTCCTTCATTATCGGTTAAAGACAGCCATCTTACATCGGTTTTATTTCCGTTTTCCTGTGGCCTGACATAAGGAAAATACTGTTCCCAAACACTCGCTTTGTAAAGTCCGACCGGTGCACCTGTTTTTCTATCCTCATAACTTTCGTGAGGCCCGCGACCAAACCAACTGATATTACAAAAACTCTTCGGCAAAATCATACTCATTCCAAATCTTGGTAATTCCGGTAATGTCGAGTCGTTTGTAATAATCCGGCTGCTGACAATAATTTCGGCATTGCCAAAAATTTTATAATTTGTCAAATACTCTGAATTTAAGTCTTCGATTTCAGAAACAACATCAATCTCAATTTGCCGGTTCGACACTTGTTTAACATTTATACTTTGTGTTTTAAGATTATTTCCTGCGTTTTCCCAACAAGCACATCGGGCCGGCATATTATTTCCGAGATCGTTATCAGTTGGTGCACGCCAAAAATTCGGTTTCAATCCTTCTAAAATAAGTTCTTTATCATTATATACAAGTGAACTGAGCATTGCTTTTTGTTTGTCGAATTTTATATCAAAATCATTTCCATTAATAAATATTTCTTCTTTAGTTTGAATTAATCTTATGGGTGGAAAACTCTTAATATCATTTTTTTTGTTTTTGATGAAAACCGGAAGCTTAAATTGTTGAAATGCAACCTCATGTCCTTTTGGCAGAAGCTCGGATTTTGATTTGAGCCGGGCTGATATAGTTAGAAAATATTCTGTACAGGGCTGAAAATAAATCTTTGGTAAGTTAAGAATAATAATAGTCGAATCATGCGGAGCTAGGTTTATTTCAGGAAGATTTTCCCAAAATAAAATTTCTCCATCCGACATAATTTTCCACGAGAAATCAAAATCCGAAAGATTTGTAAAATCATAATTATTAAATAATTTTACTTTTCCATTTTTTAAATCGAAAGCTTTAAACTTAATATTTTGATAAACTTTTTTCACCTCCCAAATATGTGGATTCAGCTTACGATCGGCTTGCACCAATCCATTAGCACAAAAATTTGAATCGTTCACAACTCCGGCAAATCTCATGTCGCCCCCGTATGCCCAATAAAAATTTCCTTCATCATCATATTTCATAAAAGTTTGGTCCACCCAATCCCAGATGAACCCACCCTGAAGAGCTTCGTAAGAGTCGATTGCGGTCCAGTAATCCTGAAGATTACCAACGCTGTTTCCCATTGCATGAGCATATTCGCAAAGAATTAGCGGGCGATGATCATCTGATTTTGCAAACTTTTCAATTTTTTCTATTGATTTATACATAGGGCAGTAAATGTCTGTTAATCCATGTACTCCGGCATCTTCGCATTGAACCGGACGAGAAGTATCGCGGTTTTTGATCCAATTATAAGTATCTCTAAAATTTTGTCCGTAACCGGTTTCATTTCCAAGCGACCAAATAATTATTGATGGGTGATTTTTATCACGTTCAAGCATTCGTTGTGTCCGCTCCATAAAAGCATGCTTCCATTCGGGTTTGTCGGCAAGGGTTTTTTCAGGATTGTAGGGATCAGAACCATGAGCTTCGATATTTGCCTCATCAACAAGATATAAGCCGTATCTATCGCATAATTCGTACCATTCGGGGCGATTGGGATAATGACTGGTTCTAACGGCATTTATATTCATTTGTTTCATCAAACGAATGTCGTCGATCATTGACTCAACAGTAATTATTCTTCCTGTAACAGGGTCATGTTCATGCCGATTTACCCCCCTGATTGTTATAGGTACTCCGTTTATTTTTAATTGC
>CAZBSL010000054.1:0-4276 GCA_964494265.1 uncultured Bacteroidales bacterium | reverse complement strand
CCATTCAGATAATTATCATCCAAACCGGCATTTACAAAGAAATCTCTAATGAAAACATTAGGTTTCGTAAAAATAAAAACATCTCGCTCAATTCCACTCATTTTCCAATAATCCTGTCCTTCTAAATAACTGCCATCACTATATCTGTAAATTTCCAAAGCAATTGAATTTTTCCCACTTTTAGCAAGGTTTGTAATATCGAATTCAGCAGGAGTTTTACTGCCCTGGCTATAACCAAGAAACTCATTATTAAGCCAAACATACACAGCCGACCTCACACCACCGAAATGCAGAAAAATTTGTTTTTCTTTCCATTTTTCAGAAATATTGAAAATAGTTGTATAGGAGCCTACCGGATTATAATCATGTGGTAAAAAAGGCGGATTCGATGGAAAGGGATAGTCAACATCAGTATAAATTGGTGCATCGAAACCCTGAAGTTCCCAATGTCCCGGCACAACAATATCATCCCATTCCGATACATCGTAACTTGCAAGGAAAAAACTATCGGGTTTTTGCTCAGGGTTTTTTGAATAATGAAATTTCCATACACCATTCAAAGAAATATATTCCTGTCTTTCGCCCGAACAAAGAGGAAAAGTGGCATGAGGAGCTTCTTTGTTGATGCCGGTGATTTGTGGATCTTCCCACTCTTTTCCGGTTTGGGCTTTTGTTAATTGCGAAAGTAATATTAGAATTATTATCGGGATGTATTTCATAAAATAATAACTGTTTATTAAGGTTTTGAAAATTAATACGCAAAATTCATTTAATAGTTTATTGGAACCATTAATTTATTTTCCAGTCGATTTCCGGGAAACCGGAATTCTTAAGGATTTCATTGGTTTTTGAAAAATGCTTGCAGCCAAAAAATCCCGAATATGCCGAGAATGGCGAAGGGTGAGCAGCCTTTAAAATATAATGTTTGTCTGTATCAATCAGTTTTTCTTTAGCTTTAGCATAATTTCCCCAAAGAATGAAAATCAGTCCTGATTTTTTCTCGGAGAGGGTGGAAATTACGGAATCCGTGAAAGTTTCCCAACCCCTATTTTGATGAGAGCCGGCTTGATTGGCTCTTACCGAAAGTGTGGCATTAAGCAGTAAAACGCCTTGTTTTGCCCAGCTTTCCAAATTCCCGCTTTCAGAAGGTTCAATGCCCAAATCATCACTTAATTCTTTAAAGATATTCTTTAGAGAGGGAGGGTTTTTTACACCAACAGGGACTGAAAAACATAAGCCATGTGCTTGTTTCGTACCATGATAAGGATCTTGGCCAAGTATTATTACTTTAACTTTGTTGAATGGTGTAAGGTTAAAAGCCGAAAACATCAATGAACCTGGCGGGTAAATTATTTGTTGCTTTTTTTCCTCAATTAGAAACTTTTTCAGGTTTAAGAAATAATCAGAAGTAAACTGATTTTCGAGAATATTCCTCCAACTTTCTTCGATTACGGGTTTAATTTTTTCCATAATTTTTCAATAGAACTAAAACAACATTTGAACAACAATAAGTTAAAAAAAAAACTGTTATAGTATAAATTTTCGTTTTACTTTTGTAAAATATTTTAAAATTATTGCGTAAAAATATGAAAAAAGTCTTAATAATGCTGTTATTGGTAGTTTTGTCAGGAATGTTTATAGTTTCCTGCAAATCAAGTAAAAAATGTTCAGCTTACGGAGAAACCACAAAGTTTCAAAAAGAAAGGCGCCGTTAATTTATTTATTAATAATGAAATTCGATTTATTCTAAAATTAAAATCATTATTTTATGTAAAACGCCGCCATGTAAAAATAATTAAATATGTATAATAAAAATAATATATAGATCAACAGATATTATCTCAGGATTTCTGACAATTAAACAGCATTTAAATTGTTTTTAACATTAAGGGATGAAAGTGTTTATAAAAATCTTCCTTATTATATTTTTTACCTTTACAGGGATTATTTCTTTTTCTCAATCCGAAAAACTTATTGATACCTTAAGTAATAACATACTTTTTCAAAAAGAGATGAAGGGTGGGATAATTATCCATAATCGCGGCTTTGGTTTAAAATTTCAAAAAGGCAGAAATATTAATGCTTTCAAGAAACAATTTTTTGAAGTAGAAGCAGTAACGATGCAGGCCCTTAAACAAGTAAAAGTTGTTAACTCTTACTATTACAATGCAAAACCATATTATTTTGGAAAATTAAATAATCTGTACATTTTCAGGGGAGGCCTTGGAATTGAAAAATTGCTCAACAGTAAACCATATTGGGGTGGGGTTGAACTATTATACAACTATTCAGGCGGTGTTTCAATGGGGTTGGCAGTTCCGGTATATTTATCTATAATAAATTACTCTCCATATAGTTATAATTATACGCTTGAAACAAAACGCTATGATCCTGAAATTCATTTTCAAGATATTATTTACGGAAGAGGGCCTTTATTTAAAGGTATAGGAGAATTAGGTTTTCATCCTGGAATATACGGTAAAGCCGGATTAAATTTTGAGTTCGGAACCTATAATACGAAAATAAGTTCACTTGAAATTGGTGCCATTATTGATGTCTATCCTACAGGAATAGCCTTAATGGCAGAAGAATCTAAAAGTTACGCTTTTTTAACTTTGTTTTTTAGTGTCAGCTTTGGGAAAAAGTATAATTAATTTTGGGGGCATTAAAAAACTTCATTAAATGTCTTTCATGTTATTAAATTTAAAAAAACTAATATTCAGGATTTTTAATCTGATATTTCTTTATATAATTATCATAGGAGTAATTTCATGTGAAAATGTTTTTGAATATTCTCCATATTCAGGACATGTTCAAGGGAAAGACAAAGATACCCGCCTTACGAATCTTGAAAAATTATCTATTCAAGAAAAAGCAACAAGTGAGAATAAAACTTTCACCTTTGCTTTAATTTCTGATAGCCACACCTATTATAATGATCTTGATGATGCAGTTTTGGCGATTAATGAAAATGAAAATATTGAATTTGTCATTCATGGCGGTGATTTGACAGATGGTGGAATGATTAAAGAATATGAAATTTTTCATAATATTGTTTCAGACCTGAATTATCCATATTTTACTGTAATTGGTAATCACGATTGTCTGGCAAATGGACTTGGTATTTATAAAAACATGTATGGTATTGATAATTATTCTTTTACATACAAAGATTGTAAATTCATCTTTTTTAATAATATAATTTGGGAATTAGGCTATATTGAGCCTGATTTCTTTTGGTTGCAAAGTGAGCTTGAGGATACAACTTCTTATGAACAGGTTTTTGTTATTGCTCATATTCCTCCCTGGTCTGACCAGTTTACTCCTGTTTATTCAAAGCTTTTTGAACATTTTATTTTAACTTATAATGTTAGTCTGTCAATTCACGGGCACCATCACGATCATTACTTTGGCTGTTATTTTGATGATGAAAAAGAATATTTGGTAATTGGCTCGGTTGATAAACGGTATTATTGCACGATAACAGTTTTTCAAGATAGTATTTCCTTAGATAGAATACATTATTAATTGTAGTATATTAATGAAAATGAAGTCAAATTTAATTTTTTTAGTCGCTTTTTTCTTATTGTTTTCCTCATTATCGCATGCAACAGATACTACAAAAGTTGTGAAAAAGAATTGGATAACACCTGATTTTTTAACTTTTCAATATGCAGGAAATATTGGAGCATATATTGCAGGAGCAGGATATAATATTTACAAAGATATTTACAATCTGGATGTTATGTATGGTTTTACACCAAAATATAAAGCGGATGCAACAATTCATACTTTTTGTTTAATGAATACAATTAACATACGAAAGTTCAAATTAAAAACCAATAAAACCATTATACCTTTTGCCGGCTTGGGAATAAGTGTAAATTTTGCTGATGGCGAACATACCTTTGTCAGGCTTCCAAAACAATATCCCGAAGGCTATTATGCACCAAATGCAATCAGGTTAAATTTGAATTTTGGATTGAAATTTCAAAAAACATTAAATCCTGAAAAAAGAATTAAAGCTTTTGAATTTTACTTTCTTACAACAACCAACGACCTTTATTTAAAGTATTATGTGAAATATAGAAATGTTTATTTTAAAGATATTTTTACATTGGCTTTGGGGGTTAATATTTTTTTTTAGGAAATCAATTTAATTAATTGTTGTTAGTTATCGATTACTTATCCAAATAAAAAGAAATGAGGGTGAGGAAAATAGAAACCGTCATAGGGAAAACATATCCAATACTTTTAAGTTCCGAAGCTTGAAATT
>CAZBSL010000053.1:12906-14976 GCA_964494265.1 uncultured Bacteroidales bacterium | reverse complement strand
AAAAATCCGGCTGAATCAAATATTCAGCAAATGATCCCAATTGAAAAAGCACAGGAAAAGGGAGCTAAGCTTATTGTTGTTGACCCGCGCCGAACTGCATCTACCGAGAGAGCTGATCTTTTGATTCAACCGATTCCGGGAACAGATGCCATCCTTGCTTTAGCAATAGCAAAAATTCTAATAGAAACCAACAATGTTGATCATGAGTTTATTGAAAAATATGTGCTCGGATACGATAGATTCAAAGAATCGCTTTTAAAGATTGATATTAACGAAGCAAGCCGAGAATGTGGGGTTTCGTTGGAATTTATTTACAAATTGGCAGATTTAATTTCTACAATAAAACCCATGACTTTGGTACCGGGTTATGGGATGCAACGATATTCAAACGGAGGCCAAACAACACGTTGTCTGCTATCATTATCAATTATAACGGGAAATATCGGAAAACCCGGAGCATGCTGGCATTATGCCGATTTGCAAGGCGATATTTTTAGTGAAATTAAAGAGCCTCAAAACTATTATCCACCTGAAAAACCTGATGGAATTTTCAGGCGTGAACTTGCTACCGCCCGATTGGGAGAAGATATGTTGCGAATTACAAATCCGAAATTGAAAATGGCTTGGGTTGAACGCGGCAACCCTCTTACACAAAATCCGGATAGCAATAAAGTTAAAGAAGCTTTCAGAGAATTGGATTTCAAGGTGGTGGTTGAACAGTTTATGACTGATACGGCACAGGAGGCTGATATTGTTCTTCCGGCAAAAACCATGTTCGAGCAATCGGATATCATTTCTTCTTATTGGAATCCTTATGTACAATTAAAGCAGAAAGTGATTGAACCTATCGGTGAGGTCAAACCGGAAACGGAAATTTATTACCTTCTCGCTAAGAAATTGAAGTTTTCAGATGCTGAGATACAAATGAATATTCCCTATCCGTCGGATGAAGCAATTGAACAATATTTGAAAAAATATTTAACACCTTTTCCTGAAATTACAATAGAAAAGTTAAAGGCCGGCCCTGTATTAAGTCCGGTTTTACAAGAAATTGCTTTTTATGATTTTGAATTCAATACTCCTTCCGGAAAAATAGAATTGTTCAGCGAAGCAGCAAGGGAAAAATGGGAAGTAAATCCTTTGCCTTCTTATCAGAAAACCATCGAAGGAAAACATGGAACAGAAAATAAATTTCCTTTTAATTTGATGAGTCCGAATACCAAAAACAGGATACATTCGCAATTTGGGAATTTGGAAAGTATAAAAATTATTGATCCTGAACCTCTCGCAACAATAAATTTGAGCGATGCCATCAAGAAAGGGATATCGGAAAATGACATAATAAGGGTTTTTAATGATAGAGGCGAATTGAAGATTAAATCAAAAATTGATGCAAGTTTAAGGCCCGGAAATATTGTAATTGTAAACGGTTACTGGCATCAGGAAGGCTCGTGCCCTAACATTCTTTCAAAAGGACGCGAAACTGATATGGGACACGGAACAGCTTTTCACGACAATTTGGTTGATTACGAGAAAGTAAATTAATGAAAAAGAATATTTTTATATTTGATGAAAACAAATGCGTCGGATGCCATGCCTGCATTGTTGCTTGCATGAACGAAAACGGATTGCAATCATCCGTTCGATGGAGAAATGTATATAATTCTAATGGTTTTCATTTCCCCGATTTACCCTTGTTTCATCTTTCATTGGCTTGTAATCATTGCGATGAAGCCCCATGTTTGAAAAACTGTCCGGCCTTGGCTTATAGCAAAGATGAAAAGACCGGAGCTATTATTCATGACCCGAAAAAATGTATCGGGTGTAAATATTGCACATGGGCTTGCCCTTTTGATGCTCCAAAGTTTAATCCAAAAATAAATATTGTTGAGAAATGTAATTTTTGTAATCACAGGATTGAAGAAAATTTGAAACCTGCCTGTGCGGAGCTTTGTCCGACCGGAGCATTGGATTTCAAAAGTACTGAATTTTCAAAAGAAGATTCGCGTAAATCGAGCCCTGTGCCGGTTGATGTTGGTGCAAGCATTGAAATTATTAAACTTAGAAATA
>CAZBSL010000053.1:0-12806 GCA_964494265.1 uncultured Bacteroidales bacterium | reverse complement strand
AGCCCTGTGCCGGTTGATGTTGGTGCAAGCATTGAAATTATTAAACTTAGAAATATGAAATGCCCTGAAATAGATACTAATCTTTTCGCGGAGCAAACAAATGAGTTTAAAAAAGAAAAGAAACAAAAAATATCAGCAGCAATTGAATGGCCATTGATAGTGTTTTCGCTATTATCGGCCGGATTAGTAAGTTTATATGTTTCCGGAATGACAGAAATGTTTTCACCGGCTTCAAAAATAATTTATCTTGCATTTGGAGTGCTTGCAGCGGTTTTTAGTATGTTGCATTTGGGTAAAAAAAAGCGGGCATGGAGATCAATATTAAATATAAAAAATTCATGGTTAAGTAAAGAAATCATCTTTTTCATACTGTTTTTTGCAGCCATAATTTGCGATTTCTTCTTATTTAACATTCCTAATTTATTGGCGATAACTTTAGGCATTTTATTTTTATTTTCGATTGATATGGTTTACAATTTGGCAAAATGGCGATGGCCACTAAAAATTCATAGTGCACAAACAATGTTGATTGGAATTAGTTTATTTACTTTATTTTACGAATTGTATCCGGCTTTTATAGCAATTACCGTATTCAGGCTTTTGCTATACATTTATAGGAAACTCAAAACAGAAAACAGCAATAATTTTTTATCAGCCATAAGAATAATTTCATTTGTATTAAGCATCGTTTTTGTTTCCACAAATCAGGAATTGTATTTAATACTTGCTGCCATGATACCCGGAGAAATAATTGATCGTATTGAATTCTATAATGAATTGAATGTTCCCGATCCAAGGATTGAAATGGAGAAGGTTTAATATTGTTAAATTGTTTTATTGTTTATATTTGTGGAAAATAATCACAAGCAAAAACTAAAAATCATGAAAAATTTATTAATTATTTTATTATCTCTAATTACATTAAATGTTTTTTGTAGTTCGATTGATACAATTCAGGTAGAATCAAAAATTACTGATGTTACAGTATTTTTTAGCGGTGCTCAAATCACAAGAAATATTGATGTGAAACTTACCAAGGGGAAACATCTAATTGTGATAGATAAATTGCCTAAGAATATAAATCCTCAAAGCATTCAGGTTAATGGAATTGCAAACTGCAAGATATTGTCGGTTATGCATCAGATAAAATCTCAAAACCAAAACAAAAGGAATTGTGAGGAATTAGACATTGAGAAAAAAATTGAATCGCTGGAATTGCAAGGTAAAGAACTAAAGATCACCATGAATGTTTTTGACCTTGAGGAAAAACTGATACTCGACAACAGCACTCTCGGAAGTAAAACTAAAGGAACAGCAATTAGTGAAATTAAAGCGGCGGCTGATTATTACAGGCTTAAGCTTAATGAAATCAGACAAGGGAAACTTCGCCTTTTTACGGAATTGGATGTTAAGAAGAATAAAATAAAGGAATTAAATGCACAATTAAACAAGCTTACTATTGAAAAACGAAAAACATATAATCAGGTTTTGGTTTCAATCGACTGTGAGAAAGATATAAACACTGAGTTAAATATGAGTTATTATATTTCTGCAGCCGGATGGGCTCCATTTTACGATTTCCGGGTTGACGATATTACAAAACCACTTGTGATAGTTTATAATGCTAATGCTTTTCAAACATCGGGAGAGGATTGGGAAAACATAAACATAAAGTTATCAACTAATAATCCATCATTAAGCGGAAGTAAACCTAAATTAGTTCCATGGTATTTAGGTAGAAGGAAAACATATAATAAACCACCCACAATGGAAAGTTTGGATGGTGGTGCAATAAGAGGAATAGTTATTGACAGAGAAACTCAAGAACCTATTCCTTTTGTGAATATTATTGTAGAGATAAGTGGATCTATGGTAGCAGGTAATGCCTCTGATTTTGACGGTAATTTCATAATAAAACCAATTACTCCGGGAAAGTATGATATTAAAGCCACAGCAATAGGCTACAAACCTATTCTTATGAAAGGATTAGTTGTTTTTGGTAACAGAATTACTTTTATAGATCTGGTAATGGAATCAACAGCCGAAACTCTTGATGCATTTGAAGTTGTTCATTATTCCATACCATTGATTGGTAAAGATCAAACATCAAGCGGTGCTACTTTTAATAAGGAAGACCTTTCAAGGATGCCAAATCGTTCGGCAAATGCAATAGCCAGTGAGGTTGGCGGCATTGGTTTCAAAAAAAGAAAAATAGAAACTTTCAATTATATTTCAAATTCCCTGAAAACAAACATTACCAACATAGAATACGATATTGATATTCCTTATTCCATTCCTTCCGATGGTGAAGATTATAATATAAAAATTAAGGAAGTTAGCCTTCCGGTTGATTATGCATATTATGCAATACCAAAACTTGATAATGATGCTTTTCTGACTGCAGAAATTACTGATTGGACACAATTAAATTTACTGTCTGGAAAAACAAGTATTTATTTTCAGGGAACTTTTACAGGAGAATCATTTATAGATGCCAATTATATTGGCGACACAATAAGTGTTTCTCTTGGAAGGGATAAAAGTATTATAGTTAAGCGAGAAGGAAATAAAAAAATTATTGACAAGCGAATAATCGGTAACAATATTAAAGAAACAATAGCTTGGGACATAACCGTAAAAAACAATAAAAACACCAAAATAAAGATCACGGTTGAAGATCAATATCCTTTGTCCGAAAAGAAATCAGTTGAAGTTGAGTTATTAGAATCTTCAAATGCAAAAATCGATGAAAAAACAGGTAAGCTGACCTGGGAATTTGAGATGGAACCAAACGAAAAAAAGGTTTTCACTTATAAATATACTGTTAAATATCCAAAGTATGTTGATTTGATGATTGAATAGAAGGGAAAAATAACTTTAAAGCAATCAAAAAAGTATTACTTTTGTAGGTTATGGTTTTTGAAAAAAAAATGTCAGCAATTGACTTATTTTGTGGAATAGGAGGACTTTCTTTTGGATTTAAAAATGTAGGTATTGAAGTTAAAGCGGGTATAGATATTGATAAATCTTGTCAATATGCTTTTGAAACTAATTGCAAATCAAAGTTCATAGATAAAAATATTTCAGAGGTTAAAGGTGATGAATTGAATTGTTTATACAATAAAGATGATACAAAAATTTTAGCCGGCTGTGCACCTTGCCAACCATTTTCTTCATATACATATAAGAAGGATAAACAAAAAGATAATAGATGGCAGTTGTTATATGAATTTGCACGTTTGATAAACGAAGTAAAACCCACTATTGTATCTATGGAAAATGTTCCAACACTATTAAACTTTCAAGAAGTTCCGGTTTTTTTTGATTTTGTTAAGAGCTTAGAAAAAGAAGGATATTATGTTTGGCATAGAATTGTATATGCTCCTGATTATGGAGTGCCTCAAAAAAGAAAACGATTAGTATTATTAGCTTCTAAGTTGGGTAATATAGAACTTTTACCCCCAACACATACTCCATACAATTATGTATCAGTACGAGATGCAATTGGTCATTTAGATAAAATTGCTTCTGGAGAATTTTCAAAAAAAGATTTTATTCATAAAGCTTCAAAATTATCAGAGAAAAATATTCAGCGTGTTAAACAATCTAAACCTGGTGGTAGTTGGAAAAGAGATTGGGACGATGACTTAAAATTGTCTTGTCATACAACGAATAAAGGAAAATCTTATGTGAGTGTTTATGGTAGAATGAAATGGGATGAACCATCCCCTACAATGACTACTTTTTGCACAGGTATTGGAAATGGCCGATTTGGACATCCAGAACAAGATAGAGCAATATCATTGAGAGAAGCTGCAATATTACAAAGTTTCCCCAAAAATTATAAATTTGCAGATAAATCCGAAGATCTTAAATTCAGTAAAGTGTCAAAGCATATAGGAAATGCAGTCCCTCCAAAACTTGGTGAAATTATTGGAAAAAGTATTGTTCAACACATAAAAGAGTATAATTATGGCGAGAAAAAGTAAGTTCTCAGATGAGAAAATAAGTGCAATTTTACAGCAAGTTACAGAGAAATCAAGATTATACGATTATAGAACAAAAGATTATCCTTTTGAGGTGATTTGCAACAAATATGGTGATGAAGATGATCTAAGCTCTACGCTATATGTTCCAAATTATCAAAGAGAATTTGTTTGGAAGCCAGACAGGCAATCTAAATATATAGAATCCGTTTTACTTGGTGTTCCCCTAACACCATTTCTCGTTTCGGATGATAAAGATAGCAGATTGGAAATTATTGATGGATCGCAACGAATAAGAACACTGATTGCGTTTTATGAAAATAAACTACGTTTGAGAAAACTCGAAAAATTAACTGAGATAAATACTTCAAAATTTAAAGACTTACCCAAAAAATTACAAAATTACATTAAGAATAGAGATTTTAGAGTAATAGTTGTTGATAATGCGGAAATAGAAATAAGGCAGGATATATTTGAAAGAATTAATACAACGAGCGAAAAACTTACTGATGCTGAAATACGAAAAGGTTCATATTCAGGAAAATTTTATGACTTGGTTCTTGAACTAAAAGAAAATAAAGATTTTGTGACTATTTGTCCAATTTCTCTTGCTAAAAAACAAAGAGGTGAATACGATGAATTAATTTTAAGATATTTTGCATACGTTGATAGATATAAAGAATTTAGACATGATGTAGCTATTTTTCTAAATGATTACCTTGAAGAAATGAATGAAACAAATTTTGATAAGGAACAATACAAAAATTCTTTTTATAAAATGGTTGATTTTATTAAAAATAATTTTCCTTTAGGATTCCGAAAGGAGAAAAATTCGAAAAGTACACCAAGAGTTCGTTTTGAAGCCATTGCAGTTGGAACATTTCTTGCAATTAATGAAAATCCTGATCTAAAAAGTCCAAATATAGACTGGTTGGAATCTAAAGGATTTAAAGTTCAAACAACATCAGATGCAAGTAATAATCCTGATAGATTGAAGGATAGAATTGAATTTGTAAGAGATGGTTTATTAGGTAAGCTTGATAATAATAGGCTGCATAATGGATAATACAAAACAAGACTTTAATAATCGAAAAGCTGAAATTGAAAATTATTTTAAATTTTTAACAGTTTTTGATAGAGAGGATACCAGATTGAAATATAAAAAGAAAGGTAAAATTATTATTGAAAAAATTCAGCCTCAGTTTCAAGTTATTTTAATTGCTAATGCTTTTCTTATTTTATATAATTTAATAGAATCGACCATAAGAAATTCAATAATTGAAATATATACCAAAATAAAAGATGATGACGTAAGTTTTGAAAAGTTATCTGAAAATCTTAAGTTAATATGGATAAAACAAACTACTGATAATTTGAAAGAGGGTAATTTTAGGCCTGAGACACTTCGTAATTATGTTTTTGATTTATCAAAAACTATTTTGAACAAAGAAACAATTATGCTTTCCAAGGAAAATATGGATTTTTCAGGTAATCTTGATGCACAAAAGATCAGAGAACTTGCAAATAATATTGGTTTTGATAAATCACCGAATGGAAGAAGTTTATTAGATATCAAAAACAAAAGAAATCGTTTGGCCCATGGAGAACAAACATTCTATGATGTAGGTAAAGATTTTACCGTAAAAGAGATAGTTGATTTTAAGGATGAAACACTTGAATACTTATCAGATATTATTGATAAAATTGAAAAGTTTATTCTTGAAAAAAAATATTCTACAAATTAACTGGTGTCAATATAAAATTAACACTTTAAAACAAATTTAATAAAAGGGAAAACAAAATAATTGTTTTCCCTTTTTTATCATTTTTTAATTAGTGATTCTGTGGCTTTTTTTAATTGCCTCATATTTATTTCGCCATAATAGCTTCAATTTCTTCAACGGTTTTCGGGATTGGTTTTCCGAGAACACGGTAGCCGTTTTCGGTTACAAGAATATCGTCTTCAATTCTTATTCCACCAAAGTCCTTATATGTTTCAACTTTTTCGTAATTAATAAACTCCATGAATTTTCCCTCGGCTTTCCATTGATTGATTAATTCGGGAATAAAATAACATCCCGGCTCAACAGTAAGTACAAAACCCGATTGAAGTTCACGTCCGAGACGAAGGAAAGCTAAACCAAACTGATCGCTTCTTTTAATATTTTCATCATAGCCGACATAATTTTCACCTAAACCTTCCATATCGTGAACATCGAAACCCATCATATGGCCAAGGCCATGAGGCATAAACAGAGCATGTGCTCCCTGTTCAACAGCTTTATCAATATCACCTTTCATAAAGCCGAGTTCTTTTAATCCTGAAGCGATTACCTTACATGCAAGCAAATGAATTTCTTTATATAAAATACCGGGTTTAATTGCTTCAATTGCCTTTGTGTTTGCAGCAAGTACAATCTCGTAAATTTCTTTTTGCCGTTGGTTGAATTTTCCGCCAACAGGAACTGTACGTGTTATGTCGCTTGAATAATTCATAGTTGTTTCGGCACCGGCATCGGTTACCATCATTCTGCCTTCAACTAAAGTGTTTCCATGATAATGGTTATGTAAAGTTTGTCCATTGATACTCAAAATAATCGGGAATGAAACCGGATTTCCCTGAGCAAGCGAAATACCCTCAATTGTTCCGGCAATTTCTCTTTCAACAACTCCGGGCATTGCCATTTTCATTGCGGTTGTGTGCATATCGTAGGCAATATCAACAGCTTTTTCAATTTCAGCTATTTCGTTTTCATCTTTTATTGAACGAAGTTTTACGATTGCTTTAATCAATTCAACCGAAACATAATCGTCAACTCTTGCTGTCAGAATTCCGAGAAGTTGTTTGATTTGAATCACTTGTTCGCCGCGATATGTTGGTGGAAAGTGAATTTTCTTTCCGGCTTTGATGGCATTATTCAAAAAGCAGTTTAATTCATTCATCGGTAAGGTGTTTTCAACACCAACCTTAGCGGCCCTGTCTTTCATTGAAGGTTGCGGCCCCATCCAAATTATATCATCCAAGTCAACATCATTTCCAAAAATATAATCTTTGTTTTCGTCAATATCAAAAACACCGGCCAAATCGGGATGATCTAAGCCAAAAAAGTACAGAAAATTACTATCTTGTCTGAAATGATAAGTGTTTGCTGGATAATTATATGAAGCTTCGCCATTTCCCAAAATCAAAGCAACACCTGATTTCATTTCTTTTCTTAATTTATTTCTTCTCTCTATATAAACATTTTTATCGAACATAATTTTTTATATTTAGTTTGTATTTATGATTTTTATTTTTTTCGCATCGAAATTAGTAAAATTATTCAGACTGTTAAATTGCTTTATTGTTATATGTTAAAAATATTTCACTCAGCCATTAATTTCTCAATTTCATCTACCTCACGTGGAATATTTTTCATTAAATCAATAGCTTCGTTTTCTGTAATTAAAATATCATTTTCAATTCTAATTCCGAGTTTTTCTTCTTTAATATAAATTGCCGGCTCGCAGGTTAACACCATCCCCGGTTTAAATTCTTCATATTTTGAACCGACATCGTGAACATCGAGGCCGAGAAAATGTGAAACACCATGCAAATAATATTTTGACAGAGATTTTTTTGCAGCTTCTTTGTTTCGAAAATCATTATGAGTGCATAGTTTGAGCCCTATCAATTCTGTTTCCATAATTTTATTGACTTCTTTATTAAGTTTCTCAATGGTGTTACCGGGTTTCATTAAGCCGATTGCTTTTTTTTGCACTCTTAAAACAGCTTCATAAACCTGCTTTTGTCTTGCGGAAAATTTTCCGTTAACAGGAATTGTCCGGGTGAGATCGGCAGCGTAATTTGCATATTCGGCGCCAAAATCCATCAAAAGCATATCGCCGTCATTGCATTCCTGATTATTGTCGGTATAATGTAAAATACAGGCATTTTCGCCACTTGCAACTATCGGATGATAAGCACTTCCGTTTGCCCTGTTTTTTAAAAATTCATGCTCAATTTCAGCTTCAATTTCAAATTCCTTAATTCCGGGCTTTATTAATTTTAGTATGTTTTCGAAAGATTTCGCTGTTATTTCACATGATTTTTTTATTAATTCGATTTCGGTTTGTGATTTTATTATTCGTTGTTTCCAAAGAATCGGTGCTGCACGATTATAGTTATGAAGAGGATAATCGTTTTTTATCTTTTTTACGAAACGCAAATCACGTGATTCGCTATCAGTAAAAAATTTTGGATATTCGTTAAGATTTAAATAAACATCTTCAGAAAGATACATTATTTCATTGAGTATTGATTCAAAACTTTCTAACCAAAATATTTTTTTAATTCCCGAAATTTCTTTTGCTTCGTCGATAGAATATTTGTGTCCATACCATGTTTCCATTTTTGCATTGCTTTTTACAACAAATAAAACTTCACGCAAATTTGGATTCGGGCAATCAGGTGCAATTATTAAAACACTCTTTTCCTGATCAATTCCTGTTAAATAAAAAAAATCAGAATTTTGTCTGAATTTATAAAACTGATCACCGGTTCTAAACTGTTCATCGTTTGAATTAATAATTGCTATTGAATTTGGTTTAAGTTTTTTGGAGAATGACTTTCGGTTTTCAATAAAAAATGACTTTTCAATTGGGAAATATTTCATTTATAATTGTTTTTATATGATCAAAAAAATATGTAATTCATCAAACGTTCTAAAAAAAAATTTCACATAGCTGATGCTTTATTTATAACGTTTCAAAATTATCACAAAAATTAATATTCAGTAGAAATAATATTAATTAAACATTATTTTTGCAGCTATTTTTACAAATTATTAAAAAAATGCAGTTTTTGTTTGTAAAATTTGAGAGTTTATATGTTTTTTTGAATAAATACTATTCCAATGAGTAATTCTACTTTATCAATTTCATCAATTTCAAAAAAAATAATTCTTGCTTGTGCAGGATTGTTTTTAATTTGCTTTCTTCTTGTTCATCTGGGGATTAACTTATTCCTATTGCCGATAACCAAAGACCATGAAGAAATTTTTACGGAAGCTGCCCATTTTATGGGAACCAATCTTTTCATTAAAGCTTTTGAGATTGTATTATTTGCAGCATTTGTTATTCATATAATTTATGCTATTATTTTACAGCTTCAAAACTGGAAAGCCAGAGGCCATGCTTATAAAGTTTTTACCAAATCAAAGACTTCCTTTCTTTCAAAATATATAATCTATTCGGGATTATTGATATTTTTGTTTCTGTTATTACATTTTTATCAGTTTTACTTTATCAAGTTAGGATGGGTAAGCGCTCCAGCCCTTGCAAATATTCCTTCACCCCAGGAGGAGCACTTTTATAGCATCGCAAAATATTTGTTTGCCAATGATTTTGTTTATTCGATACTTTATATCGTTGCATTTATTATCCTCGGCATTCATCTTAACCATGCATTTCAATCAGCCTTCCAAACTCTTGGTTTAAACCATAGTAAATATACTCCGTTTATAAAAGCACTTGGAACTGTTTATGCTTTTATTATTGCAATTGGTTATTCAATTATTCCGATTTATTTCATGATTTGGGGATAAGAATTAAATTTTTATTAAGATTATAAAACAAAAAATATAATGACAAAACTCGACGCAAAAATACCCGAAGGGCCATTAACAGAAAAGTGGTTGAAATATAAAGCCTCAATGAATTTAGTAAATCCGGCAAATAAAAAGAAACTGGATATTATTTTAGTCGGGACAGGCCTTGCAGGTTCACCTGCTGCCGCCTCACTTGGTGAATTAGGATATAACGTGAAAGTTTTTTGTTTTCAGGATACTCCGCGAAGAGCACACTCTGTTGCAGCTCAGGGGGGAATTAATGCCTCAAAAAACTACAAAAATGATGGCGATAGCACCTATCGTTTATTTTATGATATGATAAAAGGCGGCGATTACAGAGCAAGAGAAGCAAATGTTTATCGGGCCGCTGAAGTTAGTAATGACACGATAGATCAGCTTACCGCTCAGGGTGTTCCCTTTGCACGTGATTATGGTGGAACTCTTGATAATCGTTCGTTTGGTGGGGTTCAGGTTTCAAGAACTTTTTATGCAAAGGGGCAAACAGGCCAGCAATGTTTATTAGGAGCATACTCAGGATTATGCCGACAAATAAACAAAGGAACAGTAAAAATGTACAGTCGGCGAGAAATGTTAGATATTGTTGTAGTTGATGGAAAAGCCAGAGGAATAATTGCCAGAAACCTTGTAACTGGAGAAATCGAACGACATTCGGCACATGCCGTAATTCTTGCCACTGGCGGATATGGAACAGTTTACTATCTTTCTACTCTCGCTGTGAACTCAAATGGCTCTGCTGCTTTGGCAGCTTATAAAAAAGGTGCATTCTGGGGGAATCCGAGTTTTATTCAAATACATCCTTCATGTATCCCCGTACTAAACGACTATCAATCAAAATTAACTTTGATGTCGGAATCTTTAAGAAATGATGGCAGAGTTTGGGTTCCTAAGAAAAAGGGAGACAAAAGGCCGGCAAATGATATTCCTGAAGAAGAAAGAGATTATTATTTGGAAAGAAGATACCCTGCTTACGGAAATCTTGTACCAAGAGATGTAGGTTCGCGGGCAGCTAAAGAAAGATGTGATGCCGGTTACGGTGTTGGCGATACAGGCCTTGCCGTTAATCTTGATTTTAAAGACGCAATTGCAAAACAAGGTAAAAAAGCAATTGAAAGCAAATATGGTAACCTTTTCGAAATGTATGAAAAAATTACCGGAATCAGTCCTTATAACGATCCAATGCGAATTTATCCGGCCGGACATTATACAATGGGCGGGCTTTGGGTTGATTATAATTTAATGACAACAATTCCAGGACTATTCGCTATCGGTGAGGCAAACTTCTCCGATCATGGTGCAAACCGCCTTGGCGCAAGTTCACTTATGCAATGTGCCGGCGATGGATACTTTATTATCCCAAATACAATTACAAACTATCTTGCCGATCAAATTAGAATTCCAAGATTTGATACAAATACCAAAGATTTTGAACAAGCCGAAAAAGCTGCTAAAGAAAAAATCAATAAATTGCTATCAATAAACGGAAATCAAACTGCTACATCGTTTCATAAACGACTTGGACTGATTTTGTGGGATTATTGCGGTATGGCTCGTAATGAAGAAGGTTTGAATAAAGGAATGAAATTATTAAACGAACTGGAAAAAGAGTTTTGGAGCGATGTAAAAGTTCCCGGAACAGCCGGTGAACTTAATCAGGAATTGGAAAAAGCAATTAGAGTTGCCGATTTCTTTGAAATAGGGAAACTTATGATAATAGACGCTTTAAACAGAAAAGAATCATGTGGTGCTCATTTCCGCGCAGAAAGCCAAACAGAAGGTGGTGAAGCCAAACGCGACGATGAAAATTATTCTTATGTTGCCGCATGGGAATATAAAGGGCCGGGACAAAAACCCGAGTTTCATAAAGAAGACCTTAACTATGAATTTGTTGAAGTTAAGGTCAGAGATTATAAATAATGTTTGAATGCTTAGCAGTTTAATTTTGAAAAAATATTGTCATATAAGCCACAAAAGACCATATAATATTCTTTTCTTATATGCCTTATTTAGTTCAAAAAACAACAACAAATATAAAATTAACCATTTTAAAATAGATTTGTAAATAACAAAACAACAGGAAAAATGAATATAAAACTCAAAATTTGGCGACAAGAAAATCCAAAAGCAAAGGGTAAATTTATGGATTATTCACTTGAAGATGTTTCGCCCGAAATGTCATTTCTTGAAATGCTTGATGCTTTAAATACAAAACTAATTCTTAATGGTGATAGCCCGGTGGCCTACGAACATGATTGTCGTGAAGGTATTTGCGGATGTTGCAGCTTGTATATTAATGGACATCCACACGGAAAGGGTGAAAAAACAACAACTTGCGAATTGCACATGCGTTCGTTTTCTGACGGAGAAACCATAGTTATCGAACCCTGGCGTGCTAAAGCCTTTCCTGTTATTAAAGACCTGATTGTTGACAGAAAAGCTTTTGAAAAAATTATGGCTGCCGGGGGTTTTATATCTGTTAATACAGGTTCGGCACAAGATTCTAATGCTATCCTGATAAATAAAGAAAAAGCCGACGAGGCAATCAATTCTGCTTCCTGCATTGGTTGTGGTGCATGTGTTGCTGCTTGTAAAAACGCTTCGGCTATGTTGTTTGTTTCGGCAAAAATTTCTCAGTTTGCTTTACTCGAACAAGGAAAAATTGAAGGAATGCAAAGGGTTCAAAATATGGTAGCGAAAATGGATGAACTTGGTTTTGGTAATTGTACGAATACTTATGCTTGTGAAGCCGAATGCCCTAAAGGCATTAAGGTTACAAATATTGCCAGAATGAACCGCCAATTTATTGCTGCAAAAGTCGGAAGCCAGATTCAGGAGTAAACTTCATTTTTGATTTACGATTGATGATTTTTGGTTAAAATCCATATGATTAAAAATCATTCGATCTTTATTAACAGTAAAAGCACATTTTGAAGTATATATTCAGATATTTGTATTTTGTATGATTCTGTTTTAATTGTGGCAGTCTTAGAACCTCACCCAAAACCATTTAACAATATAAGCATTCAAATGTAAATCACCCAAACAAACAAGAAAAAACATTTTCAATCTTGCTAACCGGAATTATTTGAATTGTGGATTTTTTCAAATCAATTCCTTTTTGATTAAATTTTGAAATATAAATTTGATTGAATCCGAGTTTTTGTGCCTCGCTAATTCTCTGTTCAATTCTATT
>CAZBSL010000052.1:0-15253 GCA_964494265.1 uncultured Bacteroidales bacterium | reverse complement strand
CAGTGGATGATTTTACAGGCTTGTATATTAAAAAAAGTTGGACTAAATTATGGAAATTACATGGGTCATTAAACTTTAAAAAATCAACTGAAGAAAAAATATTTATTGAAAATAACACAAATAATGAATACGAGAATTTATTAATTTATCCATCAATGGATAAATATATTTCATCAAGAAAAGCACCGTTTATTTCATACTTAGATCGATTTCGTAAATATTTGTTAGATAATGAAAAAGTCCTTATTATTCTTGGTTATTCATTTGGAGATGATCATGTTAATGATATTATAATTAATGGTTTAAATAATAATACAAGGCTATCAGTTTTTGCATTTGCGTATAGTGAAATAACTTTTAATAAAGGAATTGAAGTTCTCGGAATATATCCAAATTTTTCAATTTATACTGAAAAAAAGAAATATATCAATAAAGCAGAAAGTGAGTTTAAATGCGAGAAAAATGTAGGTGACTTTAATAATTTCGTTACTATTTTAGATTCCTTGGTAAATCAAAAAAAATCAGAAGTTAATAACGATACCAAAAAATAATGGAAAAAGAATTTGTAAGTGGTAAAATAGGAAATGTAATTGAAGTAAATTCTGAACGAATAATAGTTGAAGTAAGTAATGAACTTAATAATTACAACATTATTCATAAAGGAAATTTACATAGAATAGGACAGGTTGGGAGTTTTGTGAAAATTATTAATGGTTTATCCTATCTGTATTGCGTTGTTGAATCTTTTTCTACATTTATGCAATCTGGAGATATTACAATTAATAAAAAGGTTATATATGTCTCTTTGCTTGGTTATAAAACAGTAGCCGGAGAATTTGAAAGCGGTTCTCGAATTTCTCCAAGTATTGATGATTCAGTCTATATAATAGATGAAGACGATGTAAATATCATTTTTAAATCAGATGTTAAATTTCCTGTTAAAATAGGTAGTAATTATTTTGCCATAGATTTACCAGTCTATGTTAATTTGAATGATTTTGTACTAAAACATTCTTTTGTCGTTGGAAGCACAGGTAGTGGCAAATCAAATACTGTTGCTTATCTTCTGAAAAATATTGTTTCCGAATATCCAAGTTCTAGGACAATAATTATTGATATTCATGGTGAATACATGAATTATCTTGATGAAGATGCTAATGAATATTCGGTATATAGTGAAGACAATAAATTTATTATTCCATACTGGATGTTAGACTTCGAGACTCTCTGTAAATTATTCGGATTTCAATCAGGTAATGTAATATCTTCAGCAACTGATATATTTCGTGATAGAATTCTTCAAATGAAAAGACAATATATATTAAGCAGTGATTTAAAGGATAAAATTAAAATTAATGACATAGATATAAATTCACCTATCCCATTTAACATTAAAGATATTTGGTTAGAATTTTATAACAGAGGTTATGGTACTTACAAAGATGTTAGTAGAGAGTCACCAAACTATGCTTATGAAGTTGATGTAAAAGGTGAAGAATTAAAAGGCAATGCAGAGGCTCTAGAAAAACCTCAATTTAAGGTTTACACAACAGACAGAACTGCACCGTATAAATCAAATGAAACATATTTCAGAAATATTTCAGATAATATTTTAAATATTATTAGTAATGATGATTTTAGATTTATGTTTGGAGATGATGAATTTATTAAAGGGACAAAAAATATTGAAGATTTGATTTCAAGTTGGACTGAAAATGAAAAACAAATTACTATTCTAAATTTAAGTGGAATTCCTTATAATATAATTGATGTTGTTATTGGAATTATTTCTAATTTGTTGTTCGATATAATTTATTATTCATTGAAAATTAAGAAACCTTTTGAAGGTAGGCCTCTATTAATATGTTTTGAGGAAGCACATAAATATCTAAATTCAGGGACACAGAATAGTTTCTCTCAAAAAGCAGTTGAAAAAATAATGAAAGAAGGTAGAAAATTTGGAATTGGAGCTATGATAATTTCTCAGAGACCTGTTGAAATACCAAATACTATTATTTCACAAGTTAGCACATTTATTGCACTTAGATTGACCAATAGTGATGATCAATCAAAAGTTACAAGTTTTGCTCCTAATAACTTTTCAATGTTCCTTAAATCTCTCCCTTCACTTGGTAATGGAGATGCTTTTGTTATTGGAGAATCAATGAAAATTCCAATGAAAGTTAAAATTCCTTTGTTGGAATCAGTTAAAAACATAAATTTTGATAAGAGGATTAGTATTTGGAAAGAAGAAAGAAATAAAGAGTTCAGTTATACAAGCACAATTGAAAGATGGATGCATAAATAATAAAACGGAGGTTATATGAATAATTTAAATTGGCAAGAAATCGGATTTGATTCTAGCACTATTGCCAGAATTGCTCACTCGGGCAATGATCTATTTGTTGAATTCAAAAAAAATGGTTCAGGTTATAAATATTTTAACGTACCATTTGAAATTTTTCAAAGAATAATGAACAAAGAATGTATTAGTAAAAGTGAAGGTAGACCATCCTATGGATCGACACTTGATAAATTAGTAAAAAAAGCTGGATTTCGGTATGAACAATACAAATAGTTTAATCCAATAAATCCACGTTAATTGTTGAAAGCAATTTAATATGAAAAACGAAACCCAAATAAAATGCCCCAACTGTGGCACATCAATAGACGTCCAAGATATTCTTGCTCATCAATTAGAAGATGAGATTAAACAGAAGTATCAAGCTCAAATTGCTGAAGAAAAGAAGAAATACGAAGCAGAGCAAGAAAAGTTAAAACAAGAAAAATTTGACTTTGAACAAAAGAAAAAGCAGGAAAATGAATTGTTTCAGGAGCGTTTTGATAAAAAACTGAAAGAGGAAAAAAGCTTGATGGAAGAGAAGTTAAAAGTTAAGCTTCTTGAAGAACAATCAGAACAATTTAATGCATTACAAAAGGAGCTAAATGAGAAATCGGAACAAATTAAGGAGCTTAATAGAACTAAAGCGGAAATTGAGAAACTCAAGCGAGAAAAATCTGAATTAAAAGAGGCTGTTGAGGCAGAAGCCCAAAAGAAACTGAACGAAATTTTACTTATAGAAAAAGAAAAAATTAGAAAAGGGGAAGAAGATAAAATCGAGTTAAAATTTAAAGAACTCCAAAAGCAGTTAGAAGACCAGAAAAAGCTGACGGAAGAAATGAAACGTAAGCAGGAACAGGGTTCCATGCAGATGCAAGGCGAGGTTCAGGAGTTAGCGATTGAAGAATGGTTGGCGTCTCAATTCCCATTGGATTCCATAGAAGAAATTAAAAAAGGTGCCAGAGGTGGAGATTGCATTCAGATTGTAAATACCAGAAGTCGTCAAAATTGTGGTAAAATATATTACGAGAGTAAGCGTACGAAAGATTATCAACCAAGTTGGATAGAAAAATTCAAAGCGGACATGCGAGAAAAGGGAGCAGATATTGGAGTACTTGTAACGGAAGCTATGCCTTCTGATTTTGACCGTATGGGAATTAAAGATGGAGTCTGGATTTGTAGTTATGAAGAATTCAAAGGGCTTTGTGCCGTCCTGAGGGAATCGATTATTCAATTAAGCCTTGCGGTTGCTTCTCAGGAAAACAAAGGCGATAAAATGTATATGTTGTATGATTACTTAACAAGCAACAATTTCAGAATGCAGATTGAAGCCATTGTTGAAGGGTTTTCTTCAATGAAGACTGCATTAGATAGTGAAAAGCGTTCTATGCAGCGCATTTGGAAAGAACGGGAAAAACAAATTGAGAAGGTAATTACTAACACCATTGATATGTATGGCTCGATAAAGGGTATTGCAGGAAACGCAATTCAATCAGTAAAAGCATTAGAGTTGCCTGGAGCAAATGAGGATGAAAACGAACAAAGTAAGCTGGAGTTAGAATAATTAAATGCAAAAACTCTATAGATGCCAAACGATAAATCTCTATAATAAACTAAACATCGTTTTGTCCTATAATTAATATTATGTTAAGTACAAGGTTTCAATAAGAGGGGCAAATATTGCCCCTCTTATAATTTAAAACAACTATTATGACTATCCAAACAGATAGAACATTTCTTTAGTTTTTATCTATTGTTTCATTTATTTCCTTCAGTTTGTCATACTGTTTTGTCCTTGTATAAATTTCTTTCAAAGTTTCTAAAGTATTTTTATCTGAAGGATTTAATTTGTATGCTTGTTGTAAGTATGGTAGTGCTTTCTCGTAAAAAACAGTAGCTTTAGCAACCATTGCATCATATTTTTCATTCTCGCTAAGAGGCAAATCATTTGCTTCCTTAATTATTGCAACGCCTTGGTTAAAATATATAGCACCGAGATTGTAAATAGCATCTGAATAATCAGGCTTTAATTCGATAGCTTTTTGATATGATTCAATAGCTTTATCATAATCTTCTAATTGATCATAATTAGTTCCAATTGCAAAATAAACTGAAGGATTGGATTGATCAATTGACTCGGCAATCAGAAGGCTTTGGAGAGCTTTCTCCACATTTCCCGAGTAAAGATAAATATTTGCTTCTCTTGTTATAAGGTCAAGATTATTAGGGGTTATTTGTTTTCTGATCTCAATATATTCAATTGCTTTAATAGTATCATTTTGTTCAATAAGTTGATCTATAGCCTTTATGGCTGCGATATTTTCGTTTAAGACTGCTTTATCATCAACGTTGCCAAGATAGTTTTTACTAACTTCGGCTGCTCTTGCAAAGCTTTCAGCGGCACCCATATAATCTGCAAGGTTAAAACACTGAACTCCAAGATTAAATATCTGTTCAGATGCAACACCGAGGTTTATTTTAATGTTTTGAATAAGTGTTTGATCTCCTTCTGCTTCAGCAAATGGAAGAGCATTTCCATAATCTTCAATAGCACTTGATAATAAATCAGGCTCAATATTTTTATATTTTCCTTCTGTAGGATCTGAAATCGAAATCAAATTACTGTTTTCATCAAATATTAGAATTAATTTATCTTTATATTCTAATTTTCTCCCCTTTTGCCCATTTTCAAGTTTAGCTTTTTTATTTGAAATAGGCTTTTCCGGGAAAGAAGGTGGCCCAAAAAAAGATAAAGCAACTTGAGCGGAGTCAATATTCATTCCTAAATTTAGTACTGATTCTTTAGCGTAGAGTGAATTGATCTCAAGATAGATATTACCGGAAAGAAACCATGTTTTTGCTTCTTTATTGGTTTCAGGATTCATAGTTGCTTTGTCGATAGCAATTTTTGCTTTTTCAATTTGTCCGTTTCTTAAGTAATTTGAAGCATTTTGAACTTCAATTTTTTGTGCATTAACGAATGTGAATGAGATTAATACGGTAATTAAAACAAGTATTTTTTTCATTTTTATAGTATTAAATTAATAATAATTTTTATGTTACAAAATAACAATTTTTAATATATTATGCAAAGATATAAAATTTCTATATTCCAATAAATTTTAACAAATAAATTAAAATTATATCAACATTTTTAACGTTCATTGAGTTTAAAATATTATCTATTTTTCGATATTATCCTCATTATTGCTTATTTCTTCATTTGGAGTATCTTCATTTGAAGTATTTTCATTTGAAGTATTTTCATTTGGAGTGCTGTTATCTTCTTCGATAATTTTTTGTTCATTAAGTTGTTTGTTTTCAGGTTCCATAATATCTTCCTCATTTTCAACAACATTAACTTTAGTAACTGCTGCAATCGCATCACCTTCACGAATATTAATTAGTTTAACACCCTGTGTTGCTCTGCCCATTACTCTAAGTCCGGAAACGGCTAACCTTATCATTACTCCTGATTTGTTAATAATCATCAAATCATCATTATCATAAACGTTTTTGATTGCAATTAAGTTTCCTGTTTTTGGGGTGATATTGATAGTTTTTACACCCTTTCCTCCCCTATTCGTTATTCTGTAATCATCTAATTTCGATCTTTTCCCAAAACCGTTTTCTGAAACAACAAGAACATCATATTCACCATTTTCTAAGCAAATCATTCCAACTACTTCATCCGATTTGCCTGATAACCTGATTCCTCTGACTCCGGCTGCATTTCTTCCCATGGGCCTCACCTTTGATTCATTAAAGCGAATTGCTCTTCCTGATTTTAAAGCCATTACGATTTCGCTTTCACCTGTTGTAAGTTTTGCTTCCAACAATCTGTCTCCTTCTTTTATGGTAATTGCGTTAATACCGTTTTGTCTCGGCCTGGAGTAAGCTTTTACTGAAGTCTTTTTTATTGTTCCTTTTTTTGTGCAAAGTGTGATATAATTATTATTTAAATATTCTTCATCTTTCAAGTCAAGAATATTAATAAAAGCCCTGATTTTATCATCAGGTTCAATATTAACAAGATTTTGAATTGCTCGGCCTTTAGTTGTTTTTGCGCCTTCGGGGATTTCAAAAACTCTAATCCAAAAGCATTTTCCTTTTTCAGTAAATAATAATAAATAGTTATGATTTGTGGCAACAAACATATATTCAAGGAAATCATCACCTCTTGCAACACTTCCTTTTGCCCCTATTCCTCCCCTATTTTGAACCCTATATTCAATTAAGGGGGTTCTTTTAATATATCCGAGGTGAGAGATTGTTATTACAACTTCTTCATTTGGAATTGTATCTTCAATTTTAAAATCATCTGCTGAATAAATAATCTCGGTTTTGGCTTCATCTCCGTATTTTTCTTTAATCTCAAGTAATTCTTCTTTAATAATATTCATACGAATATTTATATCGCCGAGGATTTCTTTTAATTTTTTTATTTTTTCTTGAAGTTCCTGATAATCTGCCTTTATTTTTTCACGTTCTAAACCTGTAAGTTTCTGTAAACGCATATCAAGAATGGCCCTTGCCTGAATTTCGGATAATTCAAATCTTTCTATAAGTCCATTTCTTGCTTCTTCGGGAGTTTTTGAAGCTCTGATCAAGGAAATAACTTCATCTAAATTATCAAGAGCAATTAATAAACCTTCAAGGATATGTGCTTTTTTCTCAGCTTCTTTAAGTTCATATTTGGTCCTTCTATTAACTACATCATGACGATGATCAACAAAATGCCCGACAATATCTCTTAGGTTTAATAATTGGGGCCGTCCCTTTACCAAGGCAATATTATTAATGCTAAAAGATGATTGCAAAGAAGTTAATTTGTATAATTTATTTAGAACCACGTTAGTAATAGTGCCTCTTTTAAGCTCATATACGATTCTCATCCCATCCCTATCCGATTCATCTCTTATGTCGGATATTCCTTCAATTTTTTTATCATTAATCAGGTCAGCAGTTTTTTTAATCATTTCTGCTTTATTCACCATATAAGGGATCGAGGTTGCGATAATATTTTCTCTGCCGCTTGAAGTTTCCTCAATTGTGGTTTCACCTCTCATAACTACCCTTCCTCGGCCAGTTTCATAGGCATCTTTAACTCCTTCATAACCGTAAATAATTCCTCCGGTAGGAAAATCAGGAGCTTTTATATGCTTCATCAAATCTTTTACGGTGATGTCTTCATTATTAATTTTTGCATCAATTAAGGCGATAACACCATCAATAACTTCAGATAGATTATGAGGGGGCATATTTGTAGCCATTCCAACGGCAATTCCTGAGGTTCCGTTAATTAACAGGTTTGGAATTCTTGTTGGCATCACGGTTGGTTCGTAGAGAGAATCATCAAAATTCAATTGTAAATCAACAGTTTCCTTATCAATATCAGCTAAAATTTCTTCAGAAATCTTGTGTAAACGAGCCTCAGTGTAACGCATTGCAGCAGGGCTGTCTCCATCAATTGATCCAAAATTTCCTTGTCCATCAATTAAAGGATATCGCATTGACCAATATTGTGCCATTCTTACCATTGCATAGTAAACCGAAGTATCACCGTGAGGATGATATTTTCCAAGCACCTCCCCTACTATTCTTGCAGATTTTTTATATGACCTGTTTGATAAAATACCTAAATCATACATTCCGTAAAGTACACGCCTGTGAACAGGTTTTAAACCATCCCGTACATCAGGCAATGCTCGTGAAACAATTACCGACATTGAATAGTCAATGTAGGCCGATTTCATTTGATTTTCGATATTTACTTTAACTATTTTTTCGCCTTCTGAGAAATTTTCCATTAATATTATACTTTGTATAAGTAAGTTACGTTTTTTTTAAATAATTTACGAAATTATTTAGAATTATTGATTTTTCAAAACTTTTTTACATAATAATTACATAAATTTTAAAGATAATAATTCAACAAATTTTTAAATTAATATTTATTATAAAGATTCTGTTAGTTTAATTTGGGGTGTATTGAACTCCAAATAATTATTAACAATTTAGTGTTGAAAAATAATGTTTTAATTTTTATTGTGTAATCAAATTTAAACTATTTTTACAAAATGAAATTGTATTTTTAGAAATTGAGTTTTTAGACAACAAAGATTATCAATGATCTGTCAAATTTATTTAATCTTTTTCATCTTAAAACTATAAAATATATAATTTTGCAAAGAAAAATTAATAGATATTATAATGGAAGCAAAATTTTCACAACGAGTTAAGGACGTCATCACATTTAGCCGTGAAGAAGCCATGAGACTTGGAAATAACTATATAGGAATTGAGCATTTATTACTTGGAATTATACGTGAAGGAGAAGGCCGGGCAATAAAAATTCTTGCATATTTAGGCCTTGATTTGAAAAAAATTAAACGTGAGATAGAACATTCGATAGCAAACTATAATGATAAAATATCCGATAGCGAAAACATTCCTATCATTAAACAGGCAGAAAGAGCTTTAAAACTTACCTATCTCGAAGCAAAGCAACAAAATTGCGATCTTATCGGAACAGAACATCTATTGCTTGCCATTTTAAAAGATGAAAATAATATAGTTACAAAATCATTTCAAAAAAACGGCATTGACTATGATGAAATAAAAAACGAACTTCCTTATTACACAAAAGTTGACAAAACCGAAAAAATAAAGAAAAATAGTCCGAAAAGTGATATTTCAGAAAATGCAGATGAAGAAATTGGAGAAGGTGGAGGAAAAGTTTTTGGTGGTGGTATGAAAAAAGCACCTGCAGGCAAATCGAAAACTCCGGTTTTAGATAATTTTGGACGTGATTTGACAAAATATGCGGAAGACGGACGTCTTGATCCAATCGTTGGCCGTCAAAAAGAATTAGAACGAATTGCACAAATTCTAAGCCGCCGGAAAAAGAATAATCCAATTCTTATTGGAGAACCCGGAGTAGGTAAATCAGCTATTGCCGAAGGCCTTGCTCTGAGAATTGTTGATAGAAAAGTTTCAAGGGCTTTATTTAATAAACGAATAGTAACTTTAGACCTTGCTTCTTTAGTTGCAGGTACAAAATATCGCGGGCAGTTCGAGGAAAGAATGAAAGCGGTTTTAAATGAATTAGAAAAAAACCCTGATATAATACTTTTCATTGACGAAATTCATACGATTGTTGGTGCAGGAAATGCTGCCGGCTCACTTGATGCCTCAAATATGTTTAAACCAGCTCTTTCCCGCGGCGACATTCAATGTATCGGTGCAACTACTCTTGATGAATATCGACAGTTTATCGAAAAAGATGGAGCCCTCGACAGAAGATTTCAAAAAATCCTTGTGGACCCGACAACAACTGATGAAACTGTTGATATTTTGCAAAACATTAAAGAAAAATATGAAGATCATCACCTTGTCAAATATAGCGATGAAGCGATAAAAGCCTGCGTTTCTTTAACTAACAGATATATGAGCGACCGACATCTCCCTGATAAAGCAATTGATGCTTTAGATGAATCCGGATCACGAGTTCATATAACAAATATTCATGTTCCAATAGAAATAATAAAAATTGAAAACCTGATTGAAGAAACAAAACAAAACAAAACAAATGCAATAAACAGCCAAAAATTTGAGGAAGCCGCCGAATATCGCGATTTGGAGCGTAAGCTTCAAAGCGATCTGGAAATACAGAAAAAAGAGTGGGAAGAAGACTCAAAAATTCATAGAGAAATGGTAACGGAAGAAAATGTTGCTGAGGTTGTTGCAATGATGACAGGAGTTCCTGTTCAACGTATTGCTCAAAATGAAGGTGAGCGTTTACTAACTATGGAAGATGAAATTGAAGGATCCGTAATCGGGCAAAATGAAGCCATAAAAAAAATAGTGAGAGCTATAAGAAGAAATCGAACAGGACTAAAAGATCCAAACAAACCAATAGGTTCCTTTATTTTCCTTGGGCCTACAGGAGTTGGGAAAACCTATCTTGCAAAAGTTCTTGCAAAATTTCTCTTCGATTCTGAAGATTCCTTAATAAGAATTGACATGAGCGAATACATGGAAAAGTTTGCTGTTTCTCGTCTTATCGGTGCTCCTCCCGGCTATGTCGGATATGAAGAAGGAGGTCAATTAACCGAAAAGGTCAGGCGTAAACCCTATTCTATAATTTTATTAGATGAAATTGAAAAAGCCCATCCTGACGTTTTTCATTTACTCCTTCAAGTTCTCGACGATGGTGTTTTAACCGATAGTTTTGGACGAAAAGTTGATTTTAAAAATGCTATAATAATTATGACCTCGAATATAGGTTCAAGGCAACTTAAAGATTTCGGGCATGGTGTTGGTTTTTCCACTTCTGCCAAGCGTAATTCGAAAGCCAACCTAACTCACGGAGTTATTGAAAATGCCTTAAAAAAAGCTTTTGCTCCTGAATTCCTTAATCGTATTGATGATATTGTGATTTTTGAATTTCTTGAAAAAGAATCTATTAATAAAATAATTGACATAGAATTAGCTTATCTTTATGACCGTATTAACAAACTTGGATATAAAATTTCTATTGCTGATAAAGCCAAGGAATTTATTGTAGAAAAGGGTTGGGATGAGCAATACGGAGCAAGGCCTCTGAAACGTGCAATTCAAAAATATATTGAAGATAAACTTGCCGAGACACTTTTGACAGAAAAACTAAGCCAGAATGCTCAAATAATTATTGATTTTGATACAAAAAAAGAAGATATAAAAATTGAAGTTCAGAAAACCGAAAAAGCTTTGATTGGAAAAGGGAAAAAATAATTATAAGAGATCGTTAATTTCTTGCTGAAATTGAGTTTTTGTTTGACTTTTAATAGAATGAAAGTCATCATAATAATCAGAAATACTATTTACAATTTCTTTATTCTGATTTGAGAAATATTTTATGGATACGAAAAAACCATCATCCGAAAAACTAATAATATTTCCATTTTTATTCTCAATTACAAAATCCTCATCAATAACAAGATTATCATCGCAATATTTCTTTATTAACGTTTGTGAAAATTTGGCAATATCAATATTTTTATCTTCTTTTTTAATTACATATTCCCCCATAAAAAATATATTATCATAAAAAAAGTATAAAGCTTTTATTTCGGAATTAAACATTGAAACTTTATAACCGGCAACTTTTAATTCTGTCGAATTCAGCAAAAAAACATTATAACAAAATGGTTTTTCTTTTGCATTAATTAGCTCGGAATATTTAATAAAAAATTTTGTGTCACCAAATTGAATGTCATTTTTTGTTGTTATTTTTTTTTGATTTCTATTTGTTATAAATGGAATAATATGAAAAATAATCTCATCTTTAAAACAATAAACATGTGGGCTTTTCTTTGTATAATTTTTATATAAACTTACATATTTATAACTATATTCTCCGTAAAATAACTTCATATAAAATAATGAAAATCTTGGGATTGATTTTATTATAAAAAAAACAAATATGAAAAGAATTACGGCACCTGCAATCAATTGTATTTCCATAATTTTAATTCATTAGAATATCAATATAACAAAATTTAAGAAATTCACAAATTTAAAATATATCTATATGAGATTTATATATTTCTGCAAAACTACACTTTTTATTTATATTTGCAGCCAAAAAAAATAATATTTATTATTAGAATTTAATTTTTAGTTTAAGTGGATATTTTTATTCAAAATAATTTTAAACCATGGAAAAAGACAAAATATTAGCCGGAGGTGAATTTTTACTTAAAGAGAAAAGCATTGGAAGCACTTTCATACCTGAAGAATTTGATGAAGAGCAAAAAATGATTATTCAAACATGTGAAGATTTTCTTGAGGCGGAGATATATCCAAATCTCGACAGAATTGATAATCAAGAGAAAGGATTAATGCCCGAATTATTATCAAAAGCAGGTGAACTTGGATTGCTTGGAATTTCAATTCCTGAGGAATATGATGGCTTCGATCAATCATTTTTAACCTCAATGAGAGCAAATGAAGCGATCGGGTCTGCATATTCCTATTCAGTTGCTTTTATGGCACACACGGGAATAGGTACTTTGCCGATATTGTATTATGGTAATGAGGAACAAAAACAGAAATATATTCCAAAATTAGCAAGCGGCGAAATAAAAGCGGCATATTGCCTTACGGAACCCGGAGCAGGCTCTGATGCCAATTCAGGTAAAACGCGTGCAACTCTTTCGGAAGATGGTAAGCATTATATTTTAAACGGACAGAAAATGTGGATTACCAATGGAGGTTTTGCAGATATTCAAACTGTTTTTGCTAAAATAGATAACGATAGAGTTCTAAGTGCGTTTATTGTTGAACGTGACTGGGATGGAGTTGTTATAAATCCTGAAGAAAAAAAAATGGGCATAAAAGGCTCATCAACTACTCAAGTTTTTTATAATGATGTTAAGGTTCCGGTCGAAAATTTGCTTGGAGATAGAGGACAAGGTTTCAGAATCGCTTTGAATATTTTACACATCGGACGCATCAAACTTGGTGCTACGGTTTTAGGTGCTGCCAAAAGAACAATTGGATTTTCAGTTAATTATGCCAACGAGAGAAAGCAATTTGGTTCATTGATTTCAAATTTCGGTGCAATTAAATATAAACTTGCCGAGCAGGTAATTAAAACTTTTTCAACTGAATCGGCTGTTTATGCAGCTTCTAAAGATGTTGAAGATACAACAGAATTATATTTATCTCAAGGAATGCCGAAAGGAGAAGCAAATATTAAAGCTTGTGCTCAGTTTGCAATTGAGTGTGCTTTGCTGAAAGTACTCGGATCCGAATCTCTCGATTACATTGTAGATGAAGCTGTTCAGATCTATGGTGGTATGGGATACTCAGCCGAAGCTCCTGTTGACAGGGGATTTCGTGATTCGCGGATTAATAGAATTTTTGAAGGTACTAACGAGATCAACAGGCTTTTAATGGTAGATACTATTTTTAAAAGAGCAATGAAAGGTGAAATTGATCTTTTTCAACAAGCAAAAAAAGTTGTCGAAGAATTAAACGAAACATTAGAACAAGAATATGTAATTAAAAATTATTTTGAAGAAAAAAGAGATTATATCCAAAATTTCAAAAATGCAGTTTTAATGATTCTTGGTGTTGGGACTGAAAAATTCAAAAGAAAATTTGTTTTTGAACAAGAAATTTGGATGAATATTTCAGATATGATAATCCAATTATATGCCGCTGAATCTACTCTTTACCGTGTTGAAAAAATGGAGATGCTTAAAGAAGATTCCGGTTCAAATGGTATTGCAGTTTATAAAAATATTCTCGATGTACTCATTTATGATGCTGCTAATGAAATTTACAAAAGTGGAGCTGATGCAATAAATTCATTCACAAAAGGAAAAGAGCAACAATTATTACTTAAAGCATTAATAAAATTTACAAGAGTTTCAGCTGTTAATGTTAAAGATGCCAGAAGAGCAATTGCCGATAAATTAATTGATGATAATAGATATAACTTCTAATTTTAGAATTCAGAAATATTTAAGTATTGTAATTTTATACCTTAAATAAATGACTATATTGTTAAATTGTTATATTACTTGTTCACAGTAATATAACAATTTAACAATAATCTCAAAATCTTTTAGTTTCATTTAGAGATTATTCATTGAATGTTAATTAATATGAACTTTCTACTTCATTATTGCTTTTGAAATTACTATTCGTTGAACCTGATTTGTGCCTTCATAAATTTGACAAAGTTTCGCATCTCTCATCATTTTTTCGACGCCAAATTCGGTTGAATACCCGTCGCCTCCCATTACCTGAACAGCATCGGTTGTTACCTTCATTCCAATATCGGAAGCAAATAATTTCGACATGGCTGAAAGTTTAGAAGCAGCCCTTTGGCCTGTTTCATAGGCCCATGCAGCGTTCCATGTAATCAATCTTGCAGCTTCAATTTCGGTGGCCATATCAGCAAGCATAAAACCAATAGCTTGATTAGCAGAAATCGGTTTTCCAAACTGTATTCTGTTTTTTGCCCAATCTTTTGCAGTTTCAAAAGCTGCTCTTGCATTTCCTACGCTTAAAGCTGCAACTCCTGTTCTTGTTCTATCAAATGTTTTCATGGCAATCAGAAATCCTCTTCCCTCCTGCCCTAACATATTTTCAGCCGGAATTTCAACATCTGTATAAATAATTTCATTTTGAACTGATGCTTTTTGTCCCATTTTTTGTAAACGCGGTTTAATTTCAATTCCTGGAAGATCGGTAGGAACCACAAAAGCGGTTAAACTTCTGGCGCCTTTTTCAGGATCAGTTAAAGCAAAAACGGTATGAAATATAGCAACTTCACCATTTGTTATAAAACGTTTATGTCCGTTAATCACAAATTTATCACCTTTACGAATCGCTGTTGTTTTTATTCCGGCAACGTCAGAACCGGCATTTGGCTCGGTCAGGCAATAAGCTGCAACAGCTTTTTCTTCAATTATTCTTCCAAAAAACTTTTTCTGCTGTTGTTCATTTGCAGAAAGTAATAATGGAGTTAATGCCAAAGTATTAGCATCAATGCTGATTCCAATTCCTATGCAACCTGCACCAAGTTCTTCGGAGGCAATTGCACTATCCATAATATTAAAACCATTTCCGCCAAATTTTTTTGGCATAGGGCCATTCATTATATTTTCTTCATAAGCCTTTTTTACAATTTCCCAGGGAAATTCAGCTAATTCATCATATTTTAATCTGTTAGGAATAATTAATCTGTTAGTGAAATCACGATATTTGTTTTGAATATCTATTTGTTTTGTGCTAAGTGAAAAATCTATCATTTTACTCTTCCTTTTGATTTATTAATAATTATTAAATATTGAACACCAATTATTTTACTAAATAGAGAAATAATTCATCAATTTAAAAAACAAAAATAATATT
>CAZBSL010000051.1:0-15271 GCA_964494265.1 uncultured Bacteroidales bacterium | reverse complement strand
ACTAAGAAATACAAGGGATTCGGAAGGTTTGAGCCTGAATTTTGTCCATTACGCCTCATTTTATCATTATAAGTATATTTTTTAGTAGAACCATAAAATTATGTTATCACTAAAATTGCAGTAGAACTTAACCATTTAACCACTATCAACCCTCATAATCCTTTTTTGAAAAAAACAAAAAGGAATTAAAAAAGGCATAAAACACTACTCCCGATTGCCTTTCGAGCATCGACTCAAATAAGAAATTAAAAGAAATTATCAGTAAAAAAATAATTAAAAGGAAATTACCATTTTTAAAGGAATCGACAAAAGGTAAAAAAAGACTTATTAATAAAACTATTAAGCCAAAAAACCCTATCGAAAGAGCTGTTTGAAGATATTGGTTATGGGCATTTAACTTTTGTTTATAGGCCGCACTTATATTTTCTTTCTTATATTCTTTTACTAAAAAATCTTTAACATCACCGGTTCCGACACCGAACAAAAAATTATTTTTCAAAATTTCTAATGCTGAGTTCCAAACCAAAATTCTTTCGGCCGTACCGTCGATAGTGTTCTTATTTATTTCTTCGCTGCTATTAATTATTTCGGTTGCACTAATTATTCTGTTGAACGAATTGGGTAAAAACTCAATTGAAAAAAAGAATAAGATAGGAACAAATACCACCATCATACAACTTATAAAATATTGTTTTTTATATATAATTAAATACACAATTATACTACACGAGACTATAAGAAATCCTGCAATTCCGGCTTTTGAACTCAATAATGAAACAAAAATAAAAATAACTATTGAGGTGAATATTAATAAACAATTCTTTAAGAATGAATATTTTAGCCTGTTTTCTACAAACTTTAATAACACAATTCCATATGAAAGATTCAGAAACATTGCAAAGTAAGTCGGATGTTTGGATAATACTTGCTCTCCGAATAAATTAATGTTACTTAATGGAATGTAATAAAATTCATTAATCCATAAAGACTTACTATAATCGAAATAAGCAGTAATAATACAAATAACCGAAAGCAATAGTGTGCTTAAAACGAAAGCAAATAATATTTTGTCTATTTTTTTCTTATCGAAAAAGTTGAAATTAAAAGTTGAAAAAATTAAAGGAAAAATCAATAATGATAATTTCATCTGAACATCGAAAAAACCTGAGTCCAGATTTTTTGAATACAGAAGCCCAAACAAATAGAAGAAATATAATATCGAAAACAAAAATAAAAATGAACGCTTTCGATCGTGATAAACTTCTTTTGCTTTATTGATAAAATTTGCTTCCAACAGCCAATTCAAAATCAAGATGATGATTAAAAAAGCAACAATATTTTCCTGAATGGGTATGAAAAATGCAAGCAACACAAAAGTGTAATAATAAATTTTATTATGTATGTTTTGTTTTAAAATGCTCATTTTTCTTTAAAAATAATAAATTATGTAATTGTATTTATTTTTTGCCAAAATTCCTCAGCAATTATATCTCTATTAAATTCTTTTGAAACAAACTCAAATCCATTTTCTCCAAATCTTCGAGAAATGTCAGGGTTCTTAACTAAATAATTTATTTGTTTTACAAGATCATCTACACTTTCAGGTTCAAAGAATAAACCACATTTGCTTTTTTCAATGAATAAGTTTTTTGCTTCACCATCAACTCCCAAAATTATCGGTTTTTTCAGAGCTAAGTTCTCAAATATTTTCGAGGGTATTGCACCTTTAAATAAATCTAATTTTTTTAAAGGTATGATGGAAGCATTTGTTGAAATTAAAATTTCTTGCATTCTATGTTTGGAGACTGCATCAAAAAAATAAACGTTTTCTAAATCGTTTTCTATTTTCATATCCATTAATTTCGACTTTTCAGGTCCACTTCCAAGAAACACAAACTTAATATTATTATTAATAATCAATTGTTTTGCGGCATTAATTATAATTTCTAAACCTTGTGCATAACCCAAAATACCGGCATAAATCAAAATAATATCGTCAGATAGAAAACCATTTTCCTTTCGCCAATTTGAGTTTAATTGTTTCTTTACATCATAATAATTTATATCAACTCCATTTTTTAACCAATAAATATCTTTGTCGGGGAAACGTTTTCCAATGTTTTCACAAATACCTTGTGTTTGGCCTGTGATTAAAAATGCTTTTTTATAAAAAAATTCTTCCAGATGTGTGGATAATTTAAGTAAAAATTTATTTTTTACAAGCCCAAGTTTTTCAGCACTTTCAGGCCATAAATCCGAAACATTAAAAATTAGCTTTGCACCTTTTAATCTGCTTATTAAATATGCTGATATTCCTAAAAACAAAGGAGGTGATTCGACAAATAGAACATCATGTTTTTTGGTTTTTAATATACCAATAATTAATGATGTAAATACAAATGAAAAATAATTCAGTAATCTTTTTATAATTGATTTACTTTTGCTTACGTAAACCCAAGAACGGTGAACAGGAATATCATTAATCATTTCAAGACAATAGAATTTACTTCTATATCCTTTATGAATTTCCATTTGAGGATAATTTGGCATAGCCGTAATTACGGAAATATCTGCACCTTTTTTTTTAAATCGAACAGCTAACTCAAAAAGCCTGTTTTGGGGAGCACCCACTTCAGGAGGGAAATATTGAGTTAGTATGTTTATCTTCATTTCGACTAATTGTTATTATTTCAAATTTGACAACTACTTTTTATTAGTTTCTATATGTTCACTTTTCACAAGTGTAGCAATATACACAATAAAAACCGGAATTAGTAATGATTCAAAAAATACGCCTTTAAATGCTTCAGGGCCGCTTCTAATCAAATTCGGGAGAAAGGCTACAAAAAGAAAAGGAGAAAGAATAGCAAATAATTTCAAAAAATTGTTTTTAAAACCATTTCGTAAGAAAAGATTATTTAATAAAGCCCAAATTCCACCAAGAAATAATCCGGAAAGTATAATTCCTAATATTCCAAAATTTAAATACCAAGCTGTTGCATGATGAATTGTGTAACCTTGTCCTTTTTTTGCATTAACTTTTCTTGCATAATATTGATAAATATCTTCAGGCCTTTCTGAAACTATGCTTCTTGGTATCATTGAATGAGCAAGATAATTAAAACTCTTTCCATAGCTTATGGGAACATTTTTTGAAAGAACCCCGTACATTGAAAAATGAGCATAAAACATTTCGTTGTGGAAGAAAAAATGTTTAAACCGAGTTTTAATTCCTTCTTTCGGCTCATTTGATAATTCTGTTTGAAAATTAATTTGAGGCTTAATATTTGAGAATAAAAACTGCTTGCTACGACTCAGGTCAATTGAGATGAAAAGAATTAATAAAATAAATGAAAATACAATAAAGTTTTTGATTCGTTTCAGTGTGATTTTTCTAAGCATATACAGCATTCCAAAAATTCCGCTGAAGAGCAAATCGTGTTTGTTCCCTGTGAAAACAAAGAAGAGGACAACAAAAATTAAACATGAAATTACGACGATTGAAGAAATTTTATCTTTTTGAAATGTGAAAAAATTATCGCCTTTCTCAAGAAAATAAATAATTAAACTAAAAACGGATGTGAAGGCAATTACTTTACTGATTAATTGATAAATAGTAAGAAATCTATTTGTTGAATCGTTAAGTTGAAAATATAATGATCGGCCTTTGGTAATTGATTCTTTTATATCAGGGTAGATGATAATTAGATTTAAGATTATTAAACCTAATGTAAGAATTAAAAATGCTTTGATTGAGATGTAAATTGGTTTGATTTTAATCAAAGTATTTTTTTTGTGATTTCTGCTAATCAACCAAATAATAAGTTGTATTACAATAATAAAAAGCCCGTAATATAAAATTGTTAAAAAATAATTATTATCTAATTGAACAGTAAACAATTTCTCAAAAATTCTGTAATAAGAAATTCCAATATCCGCACCTTTTGCACCCGTCAATTGATCAATCGTGAAAATCCAAGCACCGTTAAGTGTCCAAAAATAAATTAAAACAAAGCCAAATAAATAATTACTGCATTTGGTTTTTTTCCAAATTTCCCATCCTAAAAAAATAATTATTAGAGTTAAAAAAGATAAAAGTAAAATGAATTTCATAAGTAATTAATTTATCATTTCTTCATATAATTCTTTCACTTTTGATGCAATTTTTTCATTTGATAAATTTTGAAGTTGAATTATTTCTCGTCCATTGGATTGTTTATCCGAATTAAGTACTTGAATAATAGCATTAGCCATTTCATCAACGTTCTGATTAACCAAATAGCAATTTTCTACATTTTTTATTCGTTCGGCAACATCGCCAACATCATTTGCAACAATTGGCAAATTGCAAGCCATCGCTTCTTTAATTATTGTCGGGCTACCTTCATTATCGCTGCAAAGCAACAAAACATTTGAAGCATTAATGAAATATGGAATGTCTTCGGGATTGGTTTTGCCCTCCAAAACAAACAACCTAACATTTGAAATGGTTTTTTTAACAATTTTTTCAATTTCTATAGCCAAATCAAGGCGTTTTACTTTCGGATTATTTGCGTTAAATAAAATAACTTTTTCATCTGTTTTCCAAGAAAGATGATTTCTTGATTCAAAAATATTGTGTGGTTTAAAATGTTTTAAATCTATTCCAAAAGGAATTACTTTTGTCTTTATTTGCAATCTATCAGGGAGTTGTTGTTTTAAACTCTTACTCACACATATAATTTTGACAGCTTTTTTTGCAGCAATTAATGATAGTTTTCTTCCAAAAAAATCACGAAAAATTCCATCGCTTGGAGTTTTGTTTAAATCGCTTCCTTGAAAAGTAATAACATAAGGGCAATTAAGAAACATCAGTCCGAGAAAAGCAGTAATAGTTCCATATTGAGAATGAACAATGTCGGGTTTATTTTTTTTGACAAATAATTTATATCGTAAAAATTCATTTCTTAAGCTTTTGATTTTTAAACAAGTGTTGAAATGAAAAATTTCACCGGCTATTCCTTTTTCTTTCAAATCGGAAATCTGACGACGCGAAAAAATCATCGTACCTGCATCTTCTTCCTTGCCGGGTAATATCCACAACACTCTAATTTTTTCCACGATTTTGATTATTTTTTCTGAATAAAATAAATACCTCGATTAGAGTTAATAATCCCAAAAGGTTGAAGGATATTGAAATAATCAGCAGATGAAATGTGATATTATTATTAAAAACAAGATAATTAACGGTTTCGAGTATTATATAAAGTAAAATTACAATAATAAGGTTTTTTGTGTTAACAGCTTTAATATAGCATGCATCTAAAACACTTCTTAATGAAATATATAAACAATACCCAATACACCCGCTTATTAATATCATACAAGTTTGAATTAAACTCGGGCTTATATCCTCTAAATAGATTTCCAAAATTTCTTTAGCAAATAATTCAAAAACAATTAATCCAATGCCGGAAACAATTAAAGTAACTATCAAAATTTTAATAGTTTTTTGCCTCAATAATCCAAATTGTTTATTTGCAAACAGTGCACTCGACTGTGGAAGCAAGATTAATGAAATCGGTGAGAAAACAGCCCCTGCCATATTAAGCAGAGAAATCCCAAACGCAAGATAACCTGCTGCTTCAATTCCTGAAAAATGTGCAGTAGTTATTACCGGAACAGTTAGCATGGCAGCTAAACCTATGTCTCCCGGAACACGTTGAATTCCGTATTTTAATAATTCACGAACTTTCTTGACATATAACTCTTTAATCCCTTTTGCTTTAAACCAAAACGGAATTAGAAAAATAATTGAAAAAAACAACCAGCCAAGGCCTGTAAAATAGATAACTTCAGTTATACTGTTGCTAATAAAGAAGCTTGAAGTTAGGATAAAACCTAAATTAATAATTTGCAAACTATTTGCATGCAGCATTAATAACTTTCCTCTCAGATAACTATATGCTAATGAATGAAAACAAATTCCAATAATTAAAACCGTTAATGGTGGAATAAAAGTGGAATAAGCAATTTCTCCAAAAAGCAGCCATGCAAATTCTTGCTTAAAAATTAATAAAATCGGGCTGATAATTATCAGCACACTTGTTAAAATAAAAGTAGCTGATATGAAATAAGTACTTGCCTCTTGATTGTTTGATCTACTTTCTGAAATGGAAACAAATCGCGGTAAACCAACTCCAAGCCCTAAAAGTAGAATTGGCTGGACAAATGATAAAGTTCTTCTAAATAATGCATATTCGGCAAATCCGTCGTTTTTGAAATTTACATTTGCGAATCTATAAACAAGCAAACCGGCTAATAATAATAAAAACTCTGTTATAAAAGTAATTATGTAATCTGTTTTACTTTTTGTTACTTTCAAAATATGTTATTATTATTTTTTGATAAATGTTTTAAAACTCTGCTATTCAATAAAAAAGTAATTTATCGGCCTGGTAATCTTATCGAAAGTATAAAACTGTATAAGAACAAAATCTTTTCCTTCATTAACTAAAGCATAAAAACGATCAAGGTCGTAAATTTGGTTTCCTTCATCATCTTCTACATTAATACCTTTATGAAATGTGTTAATTTTAGTACTCTTACCCGATTTTTCATTTAGCGTAATAATATGAAATGGAATGCTTGAAGTAATAGAATCAATAATTTCCGGTTTTTTATTATTTAATAAAGCTTCAAAATTAATATTTTTAAAAGAAGAAAGGAAATTCAACACTTTTAAAGTGTCGTATTCTTGAAGAACTTGATTATTTAATAAAGAAATTACATCAAAAGTATTATTATTTTTAGCTTCAATCTTATATGATAATTCGGGTTTCTCGGGAAACTCAATTATTACTGATTCTATTTCGGATGGCTTTTGTTTAAAAATTGAAAAATCTCTCCAGTCTTCCAGATTTACGGAATATCGGGTTGCTACAAAACCCCTGAATCTTGGAATGTGAACTGCAAAAGGTTCAGGCGAACCTTCAATCAACATATATGTTCCCATATTGTTTTGAGTTGCACCACCAACATAATAAGTTTTCGTGAGTTTTTCGTAAGGAAACCATTCAAGCAAACCAAACAAATTAATTCTGAAAGCCTTTTGGTAAATTTCAACCTTTATCGAAGAAGATGCTAAGCGTCTTACAACACTATTGTGAGCAGCTTTAGAGACAGGTTGTCGGACTCTGATTTTTTGCATGGTATTCAAAATAGTTTCGATACCTGAATTTCTGGCTTTATAAGCACCATCAACAGTCCAATCACCGGGAGCTTTTTTCTTCAGTGTGAGGCTGTTATTATTTTTATCAACCAAATAGATTTTTGTTACTAAAGAAGTATCTTTAATTGCAAAATCTTTATAATCTTTATTCAGAGTACTGTCGGAGCGTGTAAAGATAAACATTGCAGCAATTATGGCAAGAATTACTACAGCAAATATTATTTTTCTGTTTTTTTTCATATTAAAAAAAATTTTTATTTCCAGTTTTTTGTATATTTTTTTCTTCTGAAATAGGTTTGGAGAATTCCGAAAATCACTATTAAAATAATTGGGCCCAAAGTATTAAGTAATTGCCAAAATAATTTAGATTTGTTAATTTCTGTTCTGTCAAGCAATCGAAGTGTTAATTCTCTTGATCTTATTGAAATTAGTCCCGAATCATCGATCAAATAATTCATTGCATTCAAAATTAGTTCTTTGTTGCCAAAAGTTTCACCGGTGTATTGATCGTAACCGAGAGGTAAGGGATAGCCCTGTTGAAAATGAAATTGATTTTTGATAATATCGCCATCAGAAATAACTATCATTTTAGTCGGAACGCTTTTATTAACAAAACCTATCAAGGAGTCATTAGCAATCGAAGGTGGGATTCTATTATTAAAAACCGATTCGAAACTGCCTTCGAGCAAAATTGCAATTGGTACATTGTGTTCGCTGAATTGATTTTCGTTTACTTTTTCTTGTAAAATACTTAATTCAATTAAGACCGGAGAATTTAATGTTCTTGAATATTGTGAGGTTGTCAATAAAATGGTTTTATCAATTCCCGTAACATCAATAGTATCAATACTGCTGACAAATTCGGTTTTAATAGCATTTAAATTGTTGACAATAGGATGGTTTATTAAGGGAGTAATGACAGGGAAGTAATACCATGGAAAAAAATCAATTTGAGGTTGGTTGCCGATTTGCCCGGTTCGCATAGGTATTGGGAGGGCGTTTAAATCCATTATCAAATCATTGTTGAGTCGAACCCCATATTTAAACAAGATATCTTCGAGGTTTAAATTATTAGTAATTCCAAGCATTGATTCTGATTTATTTAAACTGTCTAAACTTGCTAAAACAGGGTCAATTACCCACAAAACTTTTCCGCCTCTCATAATAAATTGATCAATAATAAATTTATCTTTTTCCGAGAAAACCGAATCGGGTTTTGCAATAATAATTGCGTCAAATTTATTTTTTATTATTATTTTCGATGAGTCGGGCATTCTCCGTTCGGCAAGGCTGTTTAATTGCTCATCAATTTTTATTCTTTCAATTGTGTAGTAATCAGATAATGATTTTGTGATGTCAAAAGTTTCATTTTTGTTTAACTCACCATGGCCTTCGATAAATGCAATTTTTGGTTTTTGCGTTTTACTAAGTTTTTTTATTGTGCTTGCAATATTGAATTCCAGAGCTTGGATTGAATTGTTTAAAATTAGTTCGGAAGGCACACCTATTTGGGTTTTTAGTAATTCTAACGGAAGTTCATTTGATTTGTAGATAGCTATTGCTCCCGGAAAAATTATTTGCTGAGAATTTCCTTCTTTTGTTTTTACTAAAAGGTCGGTAGGGTTTAATCCGCGTTCAATAAGTAATTTATAAACGTCATTTCTTTCGTTTTTATTGTCGCTTTCCGATGGATTAATAAATTCATATTCAATGTTATCACTATAAGCCCTAAATTCGTTGAGCATTTCTTTGGTTTCGTTTCTGAGCCTTTTAAAACCTGCAGGGAATTCACCGTCGAGATAAATTTGAAAATAAACTATATCATCCAGATTGTTTAATAATTCTTTAGTTGCATCTGATAAGGAGTATCTTTTTTCGGAAGTAAGGTCGAAACGTGTAAAAACAAAATTGCTGATAATATTAACGAATATTATTATTAGAATTCCAAAGAAAAGAAGGCTTATATTATTTCGCTTAATATTTTTTCTTTTTATCATTAGTTCAATTGTTTCAGTTATTAATTTTTAATTTTCAACCTTTAGTCGCCATATTTATCAGATATATAGCATCCTGCATCCAGTATCCTGACCTTACCATTTTCTGCTTTCTAATGAAATTTTTGTTAAAAGAATAAAAAATACGATAAAACTTATAAAATAAATAATATCTCTTGTATCAATTACACCCCGGCTCATCGAAATATAATGGGCATTGATGCCAAGTGATTTTATAAAAAGATCAATATTTCCAAACAAATCGAATGAATAAATGAACTCGAAACCTATATAAGTAAAACCCGAAAGAAAAATTGCAATTATAAACGAAATAATTTGATTACTGGTTAATGATGAGGAAAATAAGCCAACCGAAACGAAGGATGCACCTAAAAAGAATAAACCTATAAACGAACCCCAGGTACCACCTGTATCAATATTTCCGGGAGGCGAACCAAGCTGATAAACCGAGAAAAAATAAATTAGAGTTGGTAAAAGAGAAAAAATTACCAAACTCAGGCCTGCGAAATATTTTGCAAGAATAATTTGAATATCGCTTAAAGGTTGAGTTAAAAGAATTTCGATAGTACCGCTTTTTTTCTCATCCGAAAACAGTCGCATTGTAATTGCCGGAATAAGAAATAAAAACACAAAAGGTGCTATCATAAACAAGCTATCAAGGCTTGCATAACCAAAGTCAAGAATATTAAAATCAATTGGTAAAACCCATAAAAACAGGCCTGTGATTATCAGAAAAATAATAATAACAATATATCCTGTCAGAGAGCTTAAAAATCCACTTATTTCTTTTTTTAAAAGGATTAGCATTTTTTAAAAAATTTTTGATTGCAAAAGTAAGTATTTTTTAAGAAGCATGTATTTAAGTCCATGGCTAAATAAAACTTTTTTTGACGGAAATAATCTGCAGTAAAACAATGGCTTATTAATTATTCTTTATAGTAAGGTCGAGAGCTTAATGTTAAAAATTAATGGTTTTACGGATTTGGTTTACTTGTGATTATGTATATACTTCACAATTTTTATTGCTTTACTTGTAATCAAGCCTTCTTTAACAGTTTCATGGAGGAAAGGCATGATTTTTTCAATGTTTTCCGATGTGTCAACAATGTCGATGATAATGGGTAAATCTTGAGATAGCCGCAGGATTTTTTTTGTATGTATTCTGCTATTTGCACCAAATCCCATTATTCCCCTTAAAACAGTAACTCCGGCAAGGTTTAGTTCTCTTGCTTTTAAAACAATTGCTTCGTAAAGAGGTTTTCCTTTAAAGGTGTCATCTTCACCAAGGTAAATTCTTAGTTGTTGTCCTACTTCAGGTAATTCCATCGTTTATAATTTTTCTATATTCCAAACTTAATCTATTTAATTATTGTAATTAATCCTTTAGCAGCAAAAAATCCTAGAAAAACCAGAATTAAGCCAAAAATATTATTTGCAAAAATATTTACTAATGCCATTTTAGTTTCTCCGTTTCGGAATAAATTAAGTGTTTCTAATGTGTATGTTGAGAAAGTTGTAAACCCGCCAAGTATGCCGATAAAAACGAATGCACGCATATTTGATGAAATTTTAAAACCCTCCCACAAACCCCAAAGCAAACCGATAATAAATGCACCTATTAAATTAACTGCCAGTGTACCAAAAGGAAATGTGCCGTTAAAGCATTTATACATCAAGCCCGAAACTCCGTAACGTGCCAATGTACCTATAGCTCCACCGCTTAATAATAATATAATTTTTGTCATTTTCTTTTTTTAATACTACAATGAATTTGTTAATAAACGAGCATTTATTAATACTTATTATTCTAATGCCTGTTTGCTTTCAATTACAAAATGATTTAATACTCGTAATACTTTTTTAGCGTATTATAACCTACCTCAAAATTACAGATTATCAAAATTGGTTTTTGAAAATAATTTTGTTTACCTTTGATGCTTATGAAAATAAATTCAATCATATTAATGAATATTTCTATTTGCATAATTCTCCTAACAAGCTGTTATTCTCAAGAGTTTCAAAGTGATTCATTTGAAAAAAAGCGTGATAGGATGGTTCTTGAACAGATTGAATTACGCGGAGTTAATGACCGGGCTGTTCTAAAAGCAATGAGAAAAGTCCCACGGCATAAATTTGTTCCTGATATTTATATGGAGTATGCTTATAATGATTATCCGCTTCCAATAGGTGAAGAACAAACAATTTCGCAACCTTATATTGTTGCATATATGACTGCTGCACTAAAGCTTGAACCAAGTGATAAGGTTCTTGAAATAGGAACCGGTTCAGGATATCAGGCGGCAGTACTTGCAGAGATATGTGATTCTGTTTATACGATTGAAATATTTGAATCTCTTGGAAATAAAGCTCTGAAACTACTTAATTCTTTGCATTATGATAATATAAAAGTGAAAATCGGAGATGGATACAAAGGCTGGCCGGAATTTAGCCCTTTTGATGTAATAATTGTAACATGTTCACCATCAGAAATTCCTCAGCCACTAATTGATCAGCTTAAAGAAGGGGGCCGCATGATAATTCCAGTAGGTTTGAAAAATAATCAAAATCTTGTTCTGCTGAAGAAAAAGAATGGAAAAATTAAACAACATTCGGTTTTGCCGGTTAGGTTTGTTCCGATGATTAATGAATTTGGGGAGGAATATTAATTGCAAGAGTATTACTAAAAACAAAATCTTAAAAAGATCACATAAGATAATAATAATAAAATAAAAAGGATTCCATCTTTCGTAAAGATGGAATCCTTAATCAAAATTATTTTATCACAATCTTTTTAACATCACTAAAGTCTTTGCCGCTAAAGCTAATAAAATAAACTCCGGCAACTAATTCAGTTAGATCAAGTTTTGTTGAGACCGCTTCACTTAATTCAAGGTTAGAAATTTCTTTCCCTCTTAAATCCAATACTTTAATTTGAATGTTGCCTTCAATACCTTCGAGTGAGATATTAAATATTCCTTTGGAAGGATTTGGATAAATTGAAATATTATTTATCATATTTTCATCCGAAATTCCAGTTGTTGAGAAATGCATTAAACTATATTCTCCATCTTCTGCAGGGAAAACTTCTTCCATCCATGCATCACCATAAGGATTTGAAAATGTGTAATCGTTTAAAATATATTCCTTATTCTCGTTTTTATTCCAAACTTTTATTATCGGTGAGTTTCCTACTTCATAAAGATTACTAAAAATAGGAATTTCATTTTCCAAAATATTATCGGAAACTACAACTCCTGCTCCAACAAGTTTTTCATTATCGTAAACAGCAATTTCATCACCTGAATTTAAATCACCTTTTTCAAAATAAATTGTCCAGACGGGCTCTGATGGATCCCCTACTATGTTTTTCCAATGTTTTTCAGCCTTTTCAATTGAAGTAACATTTTCAGTAGTCTCATTTTCATCAATGAGAAGAACATTGTCAATTCTATAAGATGTAGTTTCACCTGTATTATCATTTCCCTCGTATCTAAAAGCAATATATGCATAACCAGAATAAGAAGAAAGATCAATTTCACCTGAGGGTATCCATTCATGGTCGGGATGATTTTGGTTTGCGGTTACACAATCTAAAGGAGTCCATGTTGCTGTGGTCAAATCTGAACCATCAAAATCTGTTGAGATAAGAATACTGAAACCATCATGATTCCAGTAGGCCTGAGCACTTTCGAATGAAAAAACCGGACTATTCATTTCAATAAGAGCTATTTTTGGTGTAATCAACCAGCAAATATTTTCTTCACTTGAATTGTAAGAAGTTGCCTGAGCGTATATTTCATTTTCAAATTCTTTTCCCTGCCATTTTCTACTTCCAATCTCGTTAATATTCAGCCATCCCGGAATATTTATGTCTTCGTAGCTTATTTGACTTTGGAAATCTTCATCAATTGAGGTTACACCTCCCTCGCCGTTAGGATAAATCAATTCACCATCTGCAAACATCTTAACAAGATAACCTTCACCTGACTGGCAATCACCAATTCCATTTACCCAATTCGGCCCGATTTTGCGTATTGTCTGTCCTTGTGAATTTCTAATAAAATCTAAATCATCGCCAATTATAGTTTCAAATGCAAGCAGGGCATTCATCGGAGTTTCGGGGAAATAGCTTACAAACTGAAAACCTGTTGCAACAGAAATCGGAGTGGCAGGATCGATTGCATCTCCCTCAATAATAAATGAATCATCTGTAAACATTTTAACAAGATAACCTTCCGTAACAAACCAGTTGCCAATACCATTAACCCAGTTCGGCCCTATTTTGCGTAATGTCTGGCCTTGTGAATTTCTTACGAAATCAAGATTTTCATTTAATACCGTAGCCATAACAATTAACATATCAGGATTCTCGGGAATAATATATGAAGACACAAAACTAAAACCTGAATTAAGAAATACTTGCTGTGAAACCTGAGATTGGTCAAAATAAAAAGCACCAATATCTGCCACCGTTCCATCCGGATCATAATAAACAGGATCAGGGTCTCCGGCATCTATGCAAGGTGAGTTCTCAGTTAAATGATAATTAAAATTGCCCGGATCAACAAATAATGGATCCATAAATAAGTTCATATAAGTGTCGCAAGGATCTCCATTTGCATTAACTGTTATTATTATTCCAAAAGCAGCAGGAATAAAATCACCGGTAGTTGTAGTCTCATTTCCCCAAAATAAATTATATTCTAAAGTAGTAGGAAGGTAAGCTAACACAACACCAATACTATTATCATAAATTATATTGCTCATAATTATTGGATTAGCAGAATTACTACTACGTATTCCATCATTATTATTATTGATAGTATTATTGCTTATGGAAGGGGAAGAATAATTAGTACAGTATATTCCATCATTATTATTACTGATAATATTATTGCTTATGGTAGAGGAAGAAGAAATATAATTGCAGTAGATCCCATCATTATTATTACTGATAATATTATTGTTTATTGAGGGAGAAGAAGATTCGCAGTAGATTCCCCGATAATTATTACTGATAGTATTATTGTTTATGGAAGGGGAAGAAGAAATGCATCTGATTCCAGAACCATTATTACTAATTATATTATTGCTTAGGATTGGGGAAGAGGAATATTTGCAGTAGATTCCTATATAACTATTATTGCTGATAGAACTATTGCTTATAAAAGGGGAAGAAGAATATTCGCAGTAGATTCCATCACTTGCATATTCAATATGCGAATAAGAAATAATACTATTGTCATTTGAGGAGTCTTCAAACTTAATAGTGTTCCAATCACTCGGATTACAGGAAGACTGCCCCGAAGTAAAGAAAATGGAGTCGGTTTCGGTTCCAACAGCTATTAAAGTGCCGCTAATATTAAATGAATAATAATCCATAAATTTAATTAAAACGCCCGGTTCAATTGTTAATGTATCGACTTCGGATACCGAAATATCACCAATTACATGATAAGAATAATCGGAAGTCCATACTCCGCTTTGAGGGCCTGATACTTCTTCAATCAAACCCGTTAAAAGAAGTTCAACATCGTCAAGTGTAGTGTTTTCAAAGAATAAAAGCTCACCAGGGATTGTATAAGTTTGCCAACCGTCATGAAAAAAGTGTACTGTATAAATACCAAGAGAAAGCTCTATTAAATACGAGCCGTCTGCATCTGTATAAACGCTGTCGGTAACTGCTGATGGAGAGGCAGCAATAAAAAGAACCTTTGTTCCTGAGTGGTCGGTTTCGCCTTCCAAATAACAGAATCCGTCAACTGTAACATCTGCAAAAGCAGAATGTGCGATGAAAATGCAAATCATCATCATCATTAAAGAAATTTTGTAAAATTTTTTCATAATTATTTCATTTCATTTATTTAAAAATAGATCGTATTTTGCTACCTAATAGCAAGGCAAATATATGTATAAATTTTTATAATACAAATTTTATTTATTTATTTAATTGTGTTATGTTGGAATGATGGAATGATGAAATGATTTTGAATATTTCCTTATCACGTACAGACACACAGCAGTGTATCCTTCTTTAGACGCATGG
>CAZBSL010000050.1:12815-15281 GCA_964494265.1 uncultured Bacteroidales bacterium | reverse complement strand
AATTTCAACGATTATTATGAACTGAAATATAAATGGAGCGTAATTGATTTAGATAGCCTTCAAGACATTTTGACGGATAAACAGGTAATTATTGAGTATGTAATTTCTGACAGTTTGTTAAATATTTTTGCAATTAACAAAAACCAATTTATACTGAATACTCAAAAAATTGATAGCACATTTTATAAGAATATAGAAACGCTTTTAAGTGTTTCAAGTCGTTCGAATGTGTATAATAATTCACGCTCAAGCTTGAGTAAATTTAAAAATTCTTCATTCAATTTATATGAAAAATTAATTCTTCCGGTACTGAGTATTGTTGAAAATAAAAATATCATTATTGTTCCCGATCAAAAATTATCATATCTTCCTTATGAGCTGTTGTTAAAAGATTCTGCAAAAAATATTATCCAATACGATAAACTCCCATATTTATTAAAAACAAATGCAATAGGGTATTCATATTCATCAACAATATTCTTTAAAAACCATGAATCAAAGCCTCCGGAATGCTCAAATTTACTTGCATTTGCTAATAGTTATAAAAATGATGTTATTAAAACAGAGCCTTCGCTAAGACAATCAAATATAATCGGCTCGGATATTCCTGTACTGAAAGGTACAATAGATGAAGTAAAAAGTATTTCAAAAATCATCAATTGTGAAGTTTATTTAAATAAAGATGCAACTGAGAACGTTTTTAAAGACGAATCAAAGAAATATGATATAATTCATGTTGCATTACACACTATTATTAATAATGAAAAACCTATGTTTTCCAACTTAGTATTTTCTCAAGCAGAAGATTCTATTGAAGACGGATTGTTAAATACTTATGAAATATATGGATTGGATATAAATGCACAGCTTGTGGTTCTTAGCGCATGCGAAACCGGCTCCGGTAAATTAAATAGCGGAGAAGGCATAATGAGTTTGGCAAGAGGTTTCTTTTTTGCCGGATGCCCAGGTGTTTTAATGTCATTATGGAAAGTTGAAGATAATCAATCTGCTAAGATTATAGTATCTTTTTACAAATATCTTGCTGAAGGAAAGTCAAAAATTGAAGCATTACGATTATCGAAATTGGATTACCTAAAAAGTTCGGATCCATTTTTTAGTCATCCATATTTTTGAGCCGGATTTGTTGATATTGGTAATCCGGATTCATTAATCATCAAGGAAAAAGAATTCAATGGGTTTATTTTAGTTTTTTCAGTTTTTCTAATTCTTTTAGCAACAGCTTTGATTATCTTTAAGATGAAAAACCGGAAAACACATTACATGAACTCATACAAATAAGAATTAATTAAAATAAGTTCAGAAAACTATTCCTCCAAAGAGTTAAAAGTTTGTTTTTCGGTATTATTTGATTTCTTCTTTTGAAAAATATCCATAGCTACTATCATTGCAATAAATCCCCAAAAAGGAACTGAAGCTTTATCGGTGTCAAGAAAATTGTTCATAACACCATGTACGAAATAACTAATTAATCCTAAAAGAACAGCTAAGCTTAATATTTTAATTTCATTTTTATCAGTTTCTTTATAAACTTTTATTCCTGTAATAATTACAGCTATCATTATTGCTAAAAAAGTTAACATTCCAAAAACACCGGATTCGGCTAAAGGACCAATGTATTCACTATGTGAATTTCCTTTATCGCCTGCATTTGTACTGATAATGGTTTTTTCTTTTGATCGCTGAAAAGGAGCATAAAAAAATTGATATGTACCTGGCCCCCACCCCCAAAAAGGTCTTTCATTGAACATTCTAATTGCTGATTGCCAACGATTGATTCTTTCAAGGTTAGAAGCATCGGAGGAGATATTTGAAATGGATCGTATGTGCTCAACATAATTGGCTGAAGAATCCTGTTTGTTTTTTTCAAGCTTATCAATAATTTCATTCTGGAAAATTATAAATGAGCCTATTATAACAACTGCAGCAAGAAACAACCACCGGAATTTTATTCTTAAATAAATTACTATAAAAACAAGAAAGGATGCAATTAAACTTACCCATGCTGCTCGACAAAATGACAAAATTATTGCAAGTATTAGGACTGCAACAATTATTAAAGAAATTATTCTAAATGATTTTGAATATTGTTTTATAAAAACAAAACCGATAAAAACCGGAATAAATAATGCCAAAACTGCTCCATAAGCTGTATGATCGTTAAAAAAAGGTGTCATAACCCAGTGGCCTGCTTCCTCTTCGAACCCAAAGGATGCATGATTAATAATGGTGAAGGCAATAACACCTAACAATGGAATAATATATAGCCAATCAAATAATTTAATATTTGATTCTTTTTTAAACAACAAAACTCCTAAAAAATAGAAAGGAATAATGAACCATAATTTTGAAATAAAATATTTAATTGACACTAAGGGCATTTCGCTAGTTATAGATGTAATTAACATCCATGCTAAATATATTAAAATTGTAATTGTAATCGGATGT
>CAZBSL010000050.1:6454-12715 GCA_964494265.1 uncultured Bacteroidales bacterium | reverse complement strand
ACAATTAAAAAGGTATTCAATGCTATAAATAATGCACTAACAATATAAACCAGCCGTATTTTTAAAGTTTCGGTCAAAATAAAAATGCTTTAATAATTTAGGAGTGAATTAAGTATTTTTATGGCTTACCTTAAGATTCTCAATGATGGAAATAATTATTGTAGCAAAGAAAAAAGTTGCTAAGGCTGTTAAAACAACAATTATCCAACGTACGGGGTATGCTTTTTTATCAGCCCCATAAGGAGCAGTAATAACATTTGCATAAGTATAATTTCTATTTAGGTTCATTACTGAAATATCATATTCCATTTTCGCTTCAATATATTTACTCGTTTCCTGATGAAACAAATTGTTTAATAGGATAAATTCCGAACCAACGTTTTCAATATTCTTTTTTAATTTAAGTACTTCTTTTTTATTAATTTGTGCTGAATTTGAACCGTCAACAGTTCCAAGAAAACCTCTTGCAACCTCCCTTGATTGTGAAGCATAATCAATCAGGCCATATTCTTTATTCATTTTGTGTATTATAACCTCAAGGGAATCAATATACATTTTTTTGTCATCCATTGCCTTTTTATACATTTTTACAACTTCACTAAATTTTTCGTTATGCAATCTTCTGACTTTTAGATTATAAAAATCAATAATAGCATTTACCATTTCACAAGCAATAAAGGGATCTTTATCAAGCACTTCAATGCTAACTGCTTCATAAGGAGTTTTTCCGATCATCACTTTCTCACTATATTCATAAACCATATATGAATAATGTTTTTTTCCTTCAGGATTTATTTCATAATGCTTATATAAATCAAATTCATTAATGATGCTGTCCCTTATATCCCTTGCTTGAAGAATTTGAAGCATTTGTTCGGTTTCACTTTCATCAGAATAAGGAGATGTGTTAGAAGGATATATAATAGCCGAAGATTTATACAAAGGTGTGATAAACAATGAACTTGAAAACAAAACAGCTAATAACATCGCAATAATAATTAGAATTATTAAATGCCATTTCCATTTAAAGATCAGGTTTATGATTTTTATATTGTTAAAGAAGGTTTCCATATCAAAATTTATTTTTATTGAACGAAATTGCTTTAGGATTTTTACTTTATTGTTTTTTTTTTACTTAATTTACTAAAGTTTTCAATAATTATAATTATCAAAATACTTAGAAATAAGGCTGATAATGTCGAGGATAATACTATGATCCATCTTATGGGATATGCTTTCTTTTCTGCTTTATAGGCGCTATTCACGATAAATTTTTGAGGCAAATATTCCTCTGCATCAATTTTAGCTTCTTCATATTTAGACTTTATAAGGCTTAATTGCTTTTTTTCATGCTCCAAAGCATCGCGTATTGAGACATAAGGTCCACCAAATTCAGCGAGTATGTTTAATTTTTTTTCAAGAGCATTAATCCCTGCTTTATTTCCTTTTGCCAATTCAATAGCTAATTGTCTGTTAATCATTTCTGATTGAGATTCATAGTCATGAACGCCGAGTTTTCTTAGCGTAGTCAATGAATCTTCCATTTGAGTAATTTCATTTTTTTGCTTCAGATATTCTTCTTCAACTATTTTAAAACCCTTAACGGCTCTAACTTTTTGCATTTCATTTTTTGTTGAATCCAATAATTCAGCAATGTCATTTGCAATGTCGGCTGCTATTTGTGGGTCAATGTCGAGAACTGAAATCTTTACGGCCATATATTCTGTCCGGCGAAAAGTAATATTATTATCATACTCTTTAAATAAGCGAGTGTTTTTATATTTTGAATCAGGATCAATATCGTAATGATTCATTAGATCATATTTTTTTACTACCCTATCACGAATCTTATTCGAGTTTAGTAATTGCAACATTTGTTCGGTCTGTTCTTCTTCACCAAACTCCATTATATCATTCTTATTACCAATATTTTCACTCAACAAGGCCTTAGAAATTGAACTTGTTGAAGTTGGAAATAAAACTACCGTTGATTTATATTTTGGTGAAATAAAAACTGATGACGAAAATATAATTGAAGCTACAAAAGCAATAATTGTAATTATTATCAATGGCTTACGCCATGTAGTAAGAAATACAATAAAGTTTGAAGAATCGAATTCCGAATCACTTAATTTTGAATTTGTCATATAAAACAAACTAATTTCGTTAAAAAAAAATCAAAAATATAAAAAAAACTAATGCACAAAAAGAAAAATATTCTTGGAGTAATATGAAAGCTTATATGTCCCCTCCCTTTATAATTACATAAATTGAACGAATATTAAATAATCTCAAAGGTATTGCAAGTAAAATTGAAGCTGCAATCATTATTCCAAAATTAAAATACCAGTTCATATTCAGTTGCTTCGTTAAAATATTTATAATTATTACACCGACAGCAAAAACAAAAATTGATAATAAATATTTCAGATTAATTTTAAATTTAAAAAAATACTGTACAAGTATTACCTGTGCAATTGCCGTAGCGAATTGAGTAACAACGCTAACATAAGCAGCTCCTAAGGCTTCAAGTCTTGGGATATAATATAGATTCAAAGCAATATTTAAAACCATGCCGCTTGCCGCAACAATGTTGAGTTGTTTAAGGTTTCCATTTGCAGTTAGTAAAGTACCAAATATATAAGTTGTTGAAATGGCAATATAACCTGCCATCAACCACTTTAATATTTTTGCCGATTCGCTTATATTCTCATGATAAAGAAGGTCCATTATTTCATAGCTGTAAAAATGGCATCCGATAGCAACTATCATCGATAGAATTATTAACAAAGAAAATGATAATTTAACAATTTCGACTATTGATTCTTTTTGTTTCAGCATTTTAGCAAAGAGTGGGAATAGCAAGATCGAAAAAAGAAATGCAATCATATTTGTTGAATCAAGTAATCGAAAAGCTAAAGCATAAATACCGGCTTGCTCATCACCCTTATCGCCCGGTAGAAGCCTTTCAATCATAACCGAATCTATTCTGTTGTAGAAGGTCATAAGTAAAACTAATACAGCAAATGGAAAGCTTTGTTTTATAATAAGTATAAAAAAAGCAGGATTCCATGTCAAACGTTTAAATGACGCCTTTTTAATAACAATTAGTAAAGCAACAAAAGCAGTTAAAATATAAGCTATGGTTTGGCAATAAACAAACCACTCAATTTTAAAAGCAGTATCAGTAATTCCTCCCCAAAGCAAAATACCACAAATAATTATCATCAAAACTCTATCTAAAACCGATAACAAAGATTCAGTTTTAAACAAGAGTAAACCGGAAATGTTCGATCTTAAATAAAGAATAAATGAAATTAAAAATTGGTTAAAAGCCAGAAAACCGAGTAAATATAATTGTTCCGCATTATAACCAATTAATAAACCAACTGCAAATGTTACAATTCCGTAAGAAATAGCCAATATTATTTTCACGCCGACTAATCCGGAAAAATGCTTGTTTAACAATTGATTATGTTGGGCAATATTTTTATTATTAAACTTTGTAATGCCAAAATCAAGCAGAATATTGAAAAGAAAAGAGAAATTAAAAACTGCAAAATAAAATCCATAGCTTTCCGCACCAACCAAATTTTGTACTGTTCGGTCGATACCAAACATCCAAAATGGTTTTATCAAAAGGTTCAGTAATAATAATAGTAATAGGTTAGTAAGGAATTTCTTTTGCATTACACCTAATTAATATTTCCTCTCGCTATAGATATTCTTAACAAATTTTAACTCTCACTTAATAAAAATTAAGATATTTGCTGCAAAGATAGAATATTTTTGATGCAAGAGTCGGATTAAACATTTAAGAATTATAAATTAAGTTAACATTGATAATAGCAGTTAATACACGCTTATTGATTAAGGATAAACTCGAAGGAATCGGGTGGTTTACTTATGAAACTTTAAAAAGGATCACTCAGCAACATCCTGAACATAAGTTTTATTTACTTTTTGATAGAAAGTTCCATTCTGATTTCATTTTTTCAAAAAATGTTGAAGCTGTTGTTGTCCCACCGCAAGCAAGGCATCCTGTTTTATATTATTTGTGGTTTGAATACTCGGTTCCATACATTTTAAAAAAAATCAAAGCCGATTTGTTTCTTTCACCTGACGGTTATCTTTCATTAAAAACCAAGGTAAAATCGCTTGCCGTAATACATGATCTAAATTTTGAGCACTATCCCAAAGACATACCATATCTCGAAAGAAAAAATTATAAATACTTTTTTCCAAAATACGCCAAAAAAGCAACAAGAATCGCGACTGTTTCGGAATATTCTAAGTCGGATATTATTAAACAATATTCAATTCCCGAAAACAAAATTGATGTAACTTACAATGGTGCAAACGAGAAATTTAGTCCGATTTCAAAACCTGAGCAAGAAATTACAAGAAAGAAATACAGTTCTGGGGAGCCATATTTTCTTTTTGTCGGGGCTTTGCTTCCGCGAAAAAATCTTGTAAACTTGTTCAAAGCTTTTGATGATTTTAAAAAGAAAACTCCCTCAAAAATAAAACTCCTAATAACGGGTGAAAAAAAATGGTGGACAAAAGAAATTCAGGATGCATTTCAGGAAATGGAATTTAAAAATGATATTATTTTTAGTGGAAGATTATCGGGAGAAGATTTGCATAAAGTAATTGCTTCAGCACTTGCCATGACTTATGTTTCATATTTCGAGGGTTTTGGAATACCGATTATTGAAGCTTTCAACTGTAATACACCTGTAATTACTTCAAACATTACTTCAATGCCGGAAGTTGCGGGTGATGCTGCCTTGTTAATTGATCCGTTTTCGGTTGAATCAATTAGTGAAGCAATGAAAAAAATTGCTTTCGACAAAAAAATCCGAAGTGAATTAATTGATAAAGGTAAAATTAGAAAGTTGGATTTTACATGGCAAAAATCAGCCGACAGACTTTGGAATTCAATAGAAAGAACTTTTCAAACAGAAATTTGAGAAAATTAAAACAAGATAATATGAACATTCTACTTTTAGGATCAGGAGGCAGAGAGCATGCGATTGCCTGGAAAATTGCTCAAAGCAAAAAATTATCGAATCTTTTTATTGCCCCCGGAAATGCCGGGACAGCAAAATATGGAAAGAATGTCGAACTTTCTATTTCAGATTTTGAGCAGATTAAAAATTTTGTTGTTGAAAATGAAATTGAAATGCTTATTGTCGGGCCGGAAGGACCTTTGGTTGAAGGAATTCATGATTATTTTCTACAAGAAAAATCATTAAAAGATGTTTCGGTAATCGGGCCTCAAAAAAAAGCTGCACAATTAGAAGGAAGTAAAAACTTTGCAAAAGAATTTATGAAAAAATATAAAATTCCGACAGCATCTTATAAAACTTTCGATAAAAAATCCTTAAAACAGGGCTTATTATATTTGGAAAGCATCAGCCCTCCTTATGTTTTAAAAGCTGACGGACTTGCTGCCGGAAAAGGTGTAATAATCTGTAGTGAAATTGAAGAAGCCAAACTTGAGCTTAGTAGGATGTTAAAAGACTCAAAGTTCGGGAAAGCATCTGAAAAAGTTGTTATCGAAGAATTTCTTGACGGGATTGAGCTTTCGGTTTTTGTTTTAACCGATGGTAAATCATATAAAATTCTTCCTTCAGCAAAAGACTATAAACGAATCGGTGAAGGCGACACGGGCCTTAATACAGGTGGAATGGGATCAATTTCGCCTGTTCCTTTTGCTGACGCGAAATTTATGAAAAAAATTGAAGAAAGAATTATCAAACCGACAATTGATGGATTAAATTCAGAAAACATTTCCTATAAAGGATTTATTTTCTTTGGTTTAATTAAGGTGAAAGACGAGCCTTGCGTAATTGAATATAACGTGAGAATGGGTGATCCTGAAGCCGAATCAATCATTCCGAGAATTAAATCCGATATTGTTGATTTGTTTGAAGGAGTTGCGAACAATAATCTTTCTGAAAAAAATATTGAAATTGATCCTCGATTTTCAAGTGCTGTTATGTTAGTTTCCGCCGGCTATCCTGGTGCTTATCAAAAAGGGAAAGTTATTTCGGGATTAGATAAGACTGAAGATTGCATTGTTTTTCATGCCGGGACAATATTCGACTCAACGCATAAACAAATAAAAACAAATGGTGGTAGGGTTCTTGCATTAACCTCATTTTCTAAAACAATGTCAAAAGCTCTTGAAAATTCATATCGAAATGCTGAAATTATTAATTTTGAAGGCAAATATTATCGAAAGGATTTAGGGAA
>CAZBSL010000050.1:3177-6354 GCA_964494265.1 uncultured Bacteroidales bacterium | reverse complement strand
CGGAAATTACTAATTTCTATCCGGTTTTGCCTGCAATTTTTTTCATTCTTTTGTCGCTATTAAATGTTTTCAAATCGTATTCGCATAAAGAGCCGTATTATTATATTTTTAATGCCTCTTTTTTTATCGGCTTTGCTTCATTATTTTATTTTCCAATTATAATTTTTGTAATATGGCTATGTCTTTCACTAATAATTAATCGTATTTATTCATGGCGAGAATGGACAATTACAATAATAGGAGCAATTGTACCGTATCTTTTTCTTGCTGTATATTATTTTTGGTATGATGAAATTATTGGTGTGAGCATTGAATATTATTCATTTTTTGCCGAATTAAAACCAATAGTTTTTTCTAATAATATCATAGATTTTATTATCTGGATTATTGCAATTATATTATTTATATTTTCAGTAGGAAGACTATTTTCAGCCTTTAGTGAGAAAAACATTCAATTCAGAAAAAACTCATTAATTCTATTTTACTTTTTCATGATTTCCCTGATTCCGCTTCTTTATTCAGGGGGAAATTTTATTGCAAACAATTCATTTACAATTATTCCGGCTTCAGTTTTTTTGGCATACTATTTTTCTGTTTTAAAACATATTAATAGAATGGGGATTATAATTTTGGTAATCACAATTTTGATTGTGTTAAATAATTATTTTTCGATGATTTTATTTAAATAGAATGCTGAAGAACTGTTATACAAATAATTTACTTGAGGCAGGTTGCGATGAAGCAGGAAGAGGATGTCTTGCGGGCCCCGTTTATGCAGCAGCCGTAATTCTATCCCGTGATTTCAAGAATTTAGAACTTAACGATTCAAAAAAGTTAACGAAAAAACAACGCAATAGCCTTCGTGAAATTATTGAAAAAGAAGCAATATCCTGGGCAGTAGCAAGTGCTGACAATAATGAAATTGATGAAATAAATATTCTAAATGCTTCATTTCTGGCGATGCACCGAGCTATTGAAAAATTAGAAAAGCAACCACAATTTTTATTAATTGACGGTAATAGATTTAAAGTCTATAAGGAAATCCCACATAAATGCATTATAAAAGGAGACGGGAAATACCTTTCAATTGCAGCAGCTTCAATACTTGCAAAGACTCACAGAGATGAATTTATGGAAAAACTTCATCTTGAGTTTCCCGATTATGATTGGAAAAACAATAAAGCTTACCCGACACCAAAACATAAAGCTGCGATTGCAAAGCACGGAATTACTGATTTTCACCGAAAAAGCTTTAGGTTGAATGAACAATTGAAAATTGATTTTTAATAGCCGCGAATACGCTAATATTTATGAAAAACAAAAAATCCCTAACCTGATAATACGAGCTAGGGATTTTCAAATTTATTTTCAAATTTTCTATTGTATCGTTAACTTTTCGATAATTATTTTTGATGGTGTTTGAATGCTAATAAAATATAAACCTGTTTTTAAATTAGAAACATTTATCTGAATTTTATCTGAATTTTCAATATTTATAATCATGCTTTTTCCAGATGAATTAAATACCTCGACTTTATTCATAATTTCATTAGAAACAATATTAATCAGATTTTTGGCAGGATTTGGATAAACGTTGATTTGGCTAACAGTGTTTTCATTAATGATATTTTTAGTGATATTAAAAATACTGTATTCACCATCATCTGAGGGGAAAGTGCTTTCCAACCATGCATCACCATAAGGATTTAGATACTCTACGTTTATAGGAACTTCCTTGTTAAGCTCACTATCCCATACTTTTGCAGATACTTGATTTCCTGATTTGAATCCTTGCTCATTATTTAAAGTACTGAAAACCGCAACGCAATTTTGTAATTTCTTATCAGAATAAACTTTTCCATATCCAACGACACTTTTATTATCTAAAATCGCTATTTCATCACCTGTTTCAAGCCCTTCGACGTAGATTGAATAAACAGGATCGGCAGGATTTCCTCCTTCAAAACTAAAATGAGTCGGTAAAGGTTTCGAGAAAGTAGCTTTTTTAGTGTTTTCAGGAACATTATAAATTAAAATATCATCAGAATACATTTTAATTAAATAACCTTCACCAGGCACAGCATCTCCTATGCCGTTTACCCAATTCGGGCCGATTTTTCTTAAAACATTTCCATCCGAATTCCTGATATATTGCAAATTATCGTTTAATATACTTTCAAATACCATAACTGCATCCCCTGCATATTCAGGAAGATAACTAATGAATTGATATCCTTCATGCAAATTTATTGGGCTTGAGGGGTTTATTACTCCTCCTTCAAAATTCACTTGATCATCAGCGTTCATTCTAAAAAGGTAACCTTCAGTCGTATTCCAATCACCGATTCCATTAATCCAATTTGGGCCAATTTTTAGTAAAGTTTGTCCTTCAGAGTTTCTTACAAAGTCAAGATCGTCAGTTAAAACACTTTCCAAAACTTCAAGAATATCGGGATTAGTGTGAAGAATTCGGCTTGAAACAAAACTATATCCGTATTTAAGAGTAATTTGTTGTTCATTTGTTTCAACCAAAATATAATTTAATTTCACTTTTGTGTCCTGCAAAGTTCCATCACTAATAGTCAAAGCAACCGAGAAATTTCCATTTTCATTGTATATCCATTCTGGATTTTGTTCTTCCGAATCAATTGTTCCATCATTATCAAAATCCCATTGCCATGAAGTTATGGGGGTTTCAGATTCTGACAGATCGGTAAACTGAACAGTTAAAGGAGGATTTCCGAATAATGGCTCAGCTTCAAAATTAGCAAAGAAAATAACATGAACGCTATTAACTGCACCGGGTGTGCCATGAGCATCCGATGCTGCCCAACTTTCGGCAAGTGCATTATCGAGATGTGCATTAATTAATTCGAGAGTTGGCCCGTTTCCATCAGGTTCGGTAGGCCAAGGATCAACATCATCATATTCAACAAAATCAACAAGATAACCGGTAGGATCAAATAATCTGAGAAGTTCCCCTCCCCCACTAAAAGCAAAATCCATCTGCCCGATGAAATTATTAACCTCAGGGAAAAGTCCTTCAAAAGCTGCTGAATCGCAACATAAAACCAAGAATCCAAAAGGTTCGATTATGGTGTTTTCAGGAAATGTAAAAATGTGAGCATCGTCTTCGTCCTTGAATTCCCAATTTGTTAAATCCATTGAAGTTGACAT
>CAZBSL010000050.1:0-3077 GCA_964494265.1 uncultured Bacteroidales bacterium | reverse complement strand
CAAACAACAAAAGAATTAATTATAATATAATCAACAAGGCTTTTATAATCAAGCTGTGTTTTTACATATTCATAATTATCCTGATTACTCATATCATTATACTTAATAAAATCGTGGAGGGTATTCCAATCATCCCATGCAGCCTGGCCACCATATTCGGCCCAACTTCCACCCCATAGCTTAAGAAAATAAATATCATATTTTCCTTGGTTATAATAATAATTCGTGAAGTCATGATCACTCACTTTTTCACGGTAACCGTAAATCCCCCAAAATATGCCATTTACATAAAGCAATCCTTTTTCTCCCTTTCTAACATCAAGGTGCATATTCTCTCTACAAGCAGTATTTTGAACAAAAAAGTCTCTTAAAAGTGCACTTGTATCTATACCTGGATAATTATCATCACCGGCGGCTCTAAGTATAATTCTCTGAAATTCATCACGATCGGTTATTGGTATCATTGCTTCACGAATTGCGTAATTATAACCACATTCATCACGTGAAATATAGTCGATACTTCTTTGATCATGTACCCAGGAATCTTGTCCATGCTCGTTAAATTCGCCATAACCAAAGGTTGTCCTCTCCCCTTCTTTATTAAAATATTCAAAAGTTCCGAAAGGTTTTAAGGATTGATTTCCATTAAGCAAATTATCTAATTGAGCTGCTGAAGTTGACATAACCGCCAATTCATGAGTAATCCCGATAAAATATGTGTTGAAATCTGTTAATCCGCGTAAAATATCAGGGTCATTACTTATTGCAAGAGCTTTAATTATAGTTGTTTCCGAAACATTTATCGGATCAGTGTAAACCGGTGAGGTTGAAATAGGCTTAGCTCCATCTGTAGTATAATGTATTTGTGAATTGGGTTCGTTGCAACTAATGGTAACTGTTATAGGTAATGGATGAAAACCCGCAACTTTGTCCATCACAGGCTTTTCAGCATATCGGGTATAAGCTGTGGCTGAATTGTTTGAACTACCGGGAGTAGGATAAACGAAAATTCCCCATTCTTCGCCACCATTTTCAACTCGTCCTCTTGAATGATCTTTTCGTGTGATAGCAAGTTCATGTTCTTCAATAAGAGTTCCGTCAGGATTTGAAAACACAATAAATTCCGGTGTTGTTTTAGTCTGAGTTAGCTTGAAATTAGTATGATAATTAGTACCAGAGGAAACATCTCTGCCGGAAATCCAAACCTTTAAAAAGGAACCTGACGAAATAGTCGTTCCTTCCGGAAAACTCCATTTTGTTGGATTTGTCCGCTTATCACTCAAGTAATATCCACTAAGATCGACAGCCGTAAAACCTGTATTAAATAACTCCACCCAGTCTTCATAGGATGAATAATTATCGGTTACTGTAGAAAGATTTGATGCAGAATACTCATTAATTACTACTTGAGCATTTAATGACATCTGAAATATTCCAATTAAAAATAGGAATAAAAATTTGTAAATAAATGATTTCATATTAAAATATTTTTGTTGGTTAGTTTTTATAAGTAGTTTACATTATTTAGATAGACAGTAAAATTAACAATTTCGTTGTATGTAATGTGTTATTTTATTGGTTTTTCAATTTCACACCTTAAACCAACAAATTTCTTCCGCATTTTCGTGAAGCCAAAATCATTTGTTAATCTCTGAATAAAACTTTAATAAAAGATTTTTTACGGCTATTCTTCGTGTTTCGGCTTCGGCTCGTGCATCGCCTATTGGATCGAATTCATTATATAATATTTCGCTCGCACTTTTAATATTTTCAATTGTCCATCTTTTACCAATTAAATAAGCTTCTGATTTTTTTGCATTTCTTGTAACCTCAGCCATTCCTCCAAATACAAGTTCAATTTTATCAATAATATTATTTTTAGTTAGCATCAAGCTAAAACAAGCACTAACAGTTGATATATCGAGTCCTTTACGTTTTGAGATTTTATAAAACTTATATATAATATTATTATCAGGCTTAGGAATTAAAATTTCTTTTATTATTTCATCTATTGCAATATCAGTTTTTCTATACGATTTAATGAAATCAGGAAGTTCTATAAGCCTTTCTCCATGCGAATTTTGCAATAAAATTTTTGCTTTCAAAGCCATTAATAAAGGCAAAGTATCGCCTATGGGTGAAGCAGCGGCAATATTTCCGCCAAGAGTGGCCATATTTCGTAATTGCAAAGCACCGAAATATTTCAAAGCCTGACTGATTACATGAATTTCGGTAACAAATGCATTCTTAAAATCTTCAATTGAAATCCCGGCTCCGATATGATAAAATTCCCCATCGAAAACAATTTGTTTTAGTTGCTCAAGTCCCGACAAATCAAGAATTTCTTTAAACTTTTCATTATGTTTTGTTTGTCGTAAAGCAATTTCAGATGCACCGTTAATAATAATGGCTTCAGGATATTTTTTCCTTAATAGTAAAGCTCTTTCAATTGTTGAAGGCCTAAAATAACTTTGTTGCTCTGTAATAATTTCAATGTCTGAACTATTTCCTTTAATACTTTTTAGAAGCTCAATTATTTTTATTTCATTTTTAGAGAAAGAGTCGTTATTGTGTTGTGAACAAGCTTCGTCAGCAGCTTTCAAAATTGAATTATATCCGGTGCAACGGCATAAATTCCCAATCAAAGCGTCCTCAATTGTTTCACGTGAAGGGTTTTTATGATTTTTATATAAAACAAACATCGACATAACAATACCGGGAGTACAATACCCGCATTGGCTGCCGTTATGTTTAACAATTGCTTGCTGAACGGGGTGAAGCTGCTCGGTTTTTTCGGGTTTACCGGAAAGATTTTCAGCCGTGATCAATTGTTTTCCATGAATCATTGGAAGAAAAACTATGCAAGATGTGATACTTTTATATGAAAGTTTTTGATTCTCACCAAGCTCAGCAACAGCTATTGTGCAAGCACCGCAATCGCCTTCGGCACAGCCCTCTTTCACACTTTTGTGCCCTCTGACCGATCGAAGATAATTTAATACTGTTGTTGTTGGTTTAAGATCATGATTTTTAGAAAAATCTATCTCAACAATTTTTTCGTCCAATACAAAACTTAT
>CAZBSL010000049.1:0-15338 GCA_964494265.1 uncultured Bacteroidales bacterium | reverse complement strand
ATAATCAGGCAATGATTTCCGTTTTCAGAAAGCTTGGATTTAAATTGACTTTCGGCTCAGATTCATCGGTTGAGGTTTCGAAGCAATTGTAGGATGTGAATGTGGGGATAATTTAATGGGAATAAAGTTGTACAATATTGCATTTCTATTGCGAAATCGAATATTATTAAATATAATAACACCATTAACTTTCATCATTCCATGGCTTTATCCTTTTTTAATAATTTCCCAACTTCATTAATAAAATCTTTCATATACGCATATAGTTCTAAAGTATCTTCTTTAGTAAACTCAATGTATGGTGCATAATCGCCATCCATGCGGTTTTTGAAAGCCTCACGAAGAATTTTGCCATATTTGTGGGAAATCAGGTTTTCTTTAACAAAATTCTTATTAAACCAACCAATAAGTTGCAAATGTTTTGAAGACTGAAAATTGTACTTTAAAGCTAATGCAGTCAAGGTATAAAACATCCCATAATATATTCTGTAAACTGCAATCTTTAATAAATCATTATCAATTAATTTTTGCACTTCCAGAATTGCTTCTTTCGATTGCGAATACCTGTATTCTATTAATTCTTTTCGATCTTCCTCATTAATCATGCGTGAAATCCTTCTTTTAATGCATTAGAGAATATTGGGTGTTTTCCTCTTAAACTGTTTTTTAATTCGTTAAGTGAAATAATTTGCGTATCTAAGAAAGTATCATATTTTAAATCTATCTCATAACATAATTCATTGATCTTTCTTTTTATTTGCCGGTCATAATCATTTTTTAATACTATTAAAATATCAACATCTGAATCTTTGGTTGCTTTTCCTGTAAGTTGAGAACCGAACAATACAACATCTGAAATATCGTCGCCTAAATTTTTGACCAGAATATTTTTTAATTCTTTTATTATTATACGATTATCCATTACAATTTTTTTTCAAAGATATAAAAAAAATAGTTTGATAAAGTTCTACTGCTATTTTAATGGATGCAAATTATTTATTCTATCATTTAAGCATTCCATCATTCTTAATGTTCCACTAAATTTGTAGTACTACCTGTAACAATACTCATCGCTGCTTTAATTCCATCAGCAGCGCTTGATATTATTCCACCTGCATAACCGCTTGCTTCACCGGCGATATAAAGATTTTTCATGCCTTCACAAAGTCCATTCGAATCACGTAATGCTTGAACCGGTGATGAGGTTTTACTTTCTAAGCCCATAATAATTCCGGTTTCAAAACCTTTAATCTTTTTATTGAAAATCATTAATCCTTCCCTGATTGAATCACTTACTTGAGATGGTAATAAATCCCATAAAGGGGCAGGATTTAATCCTAAGGGATAGCTTGAATCGGGAATTTCTGTAGGAATTTTTTTATTAATAAAATCCTGAATACTGCAAAAAGGAGCCCGATAATCATTAGAATATTCAAAAAAGCTGTGCTCAAGATTTTCTAACCAGTCCAATGTTTCTGAAGCTGTTGTTTTTTTTCCGAATAAATTTTCAGGATTGATTCCGGCAACACAGGCGGCATTGGCAAAGTTTCCGTCTCTTTTATACAGACTCATTCCATTAACGATATTTGTATTTTTATAAGCAGCAGATGGAACAACAATTCCACCCGGGCACATACAAAAAGTATAAACCGGAAGCGAGGTTTTTCCTTGTGTGGTCAGTCGATATTCAGCGGCTTTAACTCCCGGCAAATTTTTAAAACCCCATTGAGCCATGTTAATAATTTCAGCAGGATGTTCAATTCGGCAACCAATTGCAAAATTCTTGGTTTGAAATTTAACTCCATTTGCTATCAACATCCGGTAAGTTTCAAAAGCCGAATGGCCTGAGGCAATAATGAACTCATCTGCTTTAATATTACCTTTGGAAGTAATAGCCTCAATTACTTTTCCGTTTTCAATCACCAAATCTTCCAACATGGTTTCAAATTGGATTTTTCCTCCGAGACTAATAAATTTCCCCCTGAGATTACCTGCAATATTTATCAGATTATCGCTTCCAAGGTGTGGATGAGCCATATATATTATTTCCTCGGGAGCACCTGCATTAATGTATGCTTTTAAAATAAACTGTTTTTCTTTTGAAATATGTTTTGAACGGGAAGTAAGTTTTCCATCAGAAAATGTACCGGCACCCCCTTCGCCAAAAGCATAGTTGTTTTTTGTGTCAAAAATGCCGTTTGCTTCAAATTCTTTAATGCTTTTTGCTCGTTTTTTTACTTCCGAGCCTCTTTCTATAATAGTTGTTTCAAAGCCTGCTTTTAAAAGAACTAAGGCTGAAAAAAAACCGGCAGGCCCGCTACCTATAACAACAGCTTTTTTATTTCTTATTTTCTTTGGAATAACTAATTCGGGAATCTCTTCAAATTTCCCTCCTTTAAGCTCTCTTGAGAATACCGAAATTCTTAATTGCCAGTGAATATCACTTTTCTTCCTGGCATCAAGGCTTTTATTTTCTATTTGAAAGGAAAAGTTTTTAAGTCGAAGATTTTTTCCGATTTTTTGAATTAGTTCTTCCAGCAGATAGTCTGTTGGTAATTTGATTGATATTTCCTTATATCCCATATGTAATGTTTCTACGATTTAAGAATAAAAAAAAGGAGTATCAATAAAGACACTCCTATTTTTTGATTTTTTTTGACAAATATTAATTAATTGTTACTTTTTCGGTACTTATTCCTTCAGTTGTTTCAACCCGGATAATATATAATCCTTGTTTAAAACTTTCAATATTTATTGTCATGAATTTACTGTTATTTGTCCCATCATAAATGATTTGTCCTGTACAATTAATTATCATAACTCTGCTGATATCATTTTGAGATTGGATTTTGATATTTTCGTTAGCAGGATTTGGATAAATTGATAATGTTTTTGGAGTATCACTAATCGAGCCTTTTGTAATATTTGCAATACTGAATTCACCATCTTCGGCAGGATAAACATTTTCAATATAGGAATTATACAAAGTTTCCATAGCAAAATCTGCATCAGATATTTCATTAGAATTCGAATTATAGATTTTCAAATTAATCGGGTAACCTTGAACATATCCCTGTCTATCGTTTAAAGTATTAAATACTGGGAGTGCATTTAATAATTTATTTTCTGATGAAATTTTAATAGCACCAACCAAAACATCTCCGTTATAAGCTGCTATTTCGTCACCAATTTCCAATCCATCAACATAGATTGTATAAACGTTATCAGCGGCATTACCTCCATTGAAAATAAAATGTGTTGCTTTGGAATTAATTATACTACTTGAAGTTTTTTCATCGTTTGAAGGATATATCAAAACTCCTGGATTTAGCATTTTTACGAGATAACCTTCACCCGGATTTGCATCACCAATTCCGTTAATCCAGTTCGGCCCGATTTTCCTAAGCATACCGCCTTGTGAGTTTCTAATATACAAAAGATCATCTCCTATTATAGAAGCAAAAGCTGTCATAGCATCAATTGAAGAAATTGGCAGAAAGCTTACAAAACGGAATCCGGCCGGAAGAGAAATAGGTGTGTCAGGAGGAAGCTGATCGCCCTCTAAAGCAAAGGTTTCCGGTCCCTCTAACTTAAACAAATATCCTTCGGTCGATATCCAGTCACCAATACCGTTAATCCAGTTTGGCCCAATTTTCCTTAACATATTACCATCAGAATTTCTTACATATGCAAGATTCTCATTTAAAATATCTTCTAAAACAATCAGCATATCCATATTTTCTTCAACAACATAAGAAGAAATAAATTGGAAACCGGTAATTAAAGAAAACGATTGAATAACAGGGGCTGATGACGATTGTCCTGTAATCAAAATATTATCAATTTCCCATGTTGAAGATTCATCAATTGTTGACATGTATTTAAATGCAAAATAAACACTTGAGCCCGAATAAGAAGAAACATCGACATTTCCTGATTCTACCCACTCATAGCTTCCTTGTGACCATTCCGGTTCCAGGTTAATCCATGTTGCGGAGTTAGGATCGCTTACACCATCATAATCGCTTGAAATTTTCAACTCAAGTGGAGGTCCGGGATAATTCATTGCTGATGTGAATGAAAGAACTTCGTCTGTATAATTATCAAAGTTTAATGCAGGAGAAATTAACCAGTCTTCATTTTCGTTGTTTCCACCGGAATATCCCGACATTTTCGCATAATATTCACCACTATAAGATGATGGTACCCATATTTGTTCTCCAATAACATTGTATTCCGACCATGTTCCCAATGTTTCATCATTAAAATCTTCGGCATTAATAATTGCGATGTCATCGGTTGTTGCATTAGCCGAGGGAGGAGTTCCATCGATTTTATAGTCGATATTCTGGCCACCATTAGTATATGGGAATATTTTAAAATAATAAGTAGTTGCCGGTTCAAGATTTGCAAAAGTATATTCTTGCACTCCATAGTTAATGTTCATTATCCCAGTTCCGTCAGAAAGATCAGGATCATTAGCCTCAGGTGTGCCATCAACCGGAATCGCAATATTATTAACATCGCTGGCTTTGATCAAATATCCTGTAGGTAATTGTTCGCCAATTGCATCAACCCAGGAAAGATTGATTGAAATACCATCAGCTACTGCACCAAAATTAGTCGGGTAATTTGTAGGCTCGGGGGCTGGGGCACTTCCGGTTATTGAAAAATCATCATAATAAACAGAACCGCCATTAATACCATCTTGATGATAAACCCTTACCTCAAATCTAAAACCTGTTGCAGTAGGAGGGGCAGTTAGATTAGCAGAAAATTGAATCCAATCTGGATTATCTTCAGAATATACTGACGGACGCAAAACATCAGCATTATCAGGAAGTGTTGTTGATTCATCAGCTAACCAATATGCCCAGATTCTTGTTTTGGCTTCAGGGTCGTTATCATAATACCAATAGCTTATTGCGTAGGTTTCACCACCGGTAATTGTCATTACATTTTGTGTGAAATCTTTTGTGCTGCTGGCAGAAGTATGCATTGCAGAGTAAGTCCCACCGTGAACCGGTGTTGTTGCCTGAGTAATGTTTTCGGCTTTCGTCCAACTTGTAGGGATGTTTGGGTCATCCCATGCTTCTAAGTCTCCGTTTAATACCAGGTTTTGTGCATTTAAAAATGTACCTGATATCAGGAAAATTGAAAGAACTGTTAAAAGGAAAATTTTTTTCATAATTTCTGTTTGTTTTAAAATGAATAATATATTTTTTTACTTTTCAATACTTTTTTAATTAATAAAATAAGACACAAATTCAATCTCTTTAAAGTTTAATTAATATTGAAAACTTAAAGTTTCTAAAGAATTTTTTATTTTATTCATCAAAAGTATAAAAAATTATAATAAGTCTGAATATTATATAATTAATTTTTTGTTAAAAAAATATTTATTTCAATATAAAATTAGGAAAAGTAATTGCAGCGCTCTCAAACATTTTTATTAAATATCCTTCACCCGGATTGCATTCTCCTATTCCATTTACCCAATTAGGCCCGATTTTCCTAAGCATTTCTCCATCGGAGCTACGAATAAAATCAAGTTTTTCATTTAAAATTGATTCAAAAGCAATCAATGCGTCAATCGGATAATCCGGGAAATAACTAATAAATTGATAACCGGGGTCTAATCCGACAGGAATTTCGGGATTAACTATTTCCCCTAATATTGTTAATATTTCCGGATTTAGCATTTTTACTAAATAGCCTTCATCTACTTTCCAATCACCAATTCCGTTAACCCAAAATGGCCCGATTTTTCTAAACATTTTTCCTTCCGAATTTCTAATAAATATTAAATTATCATTCAAAATTGTTTCCATAACAATTTTCATATCAGGAAACTCAGGTAAAATATTTGAAGAAACAAATTGAAAACCATAATTTAAACTTATTGTTTTAGAATCGCTTGAAATTACAGGAATTGGAAAATCAATATTATCAACCCAAACGCAATCTTCATAATTACTTTGGCTTGAGTTTTTTTCATAAATCCATCTAAAACAATGCTTACCCCGAGAAACGGGATAAGTTTTTTTCTCCCAGGCAAGCAAACCTGAGAATTCATCAATAATTTCATCGTCAATATAAAACCTCAAAAAGTCATTGCTTTCGCAAGAAGTTTTTCTGAAAAAGGAAATAGAATCATCGTTTTGTACTTTAAAATTGATAAGTAATTCTGAACTTTGATTATCGGAAATAGTCCCTGATTTTGCTGAAAATGAACCTTGATATGGGCTAATTGAGGAGATTTGCCAATTTTCATTACCCTCAAATTCCCAATTAAATTTATTAAAATCACCTGACTCGAATCCTTCGTTTGTTCTTAAAATCCTTTCTGTAAATGTATTTTTAGATAAATATTCACCATAGTTAATATTAATTATCAAATCAATATTGTTTCCAGATGGTGTTAAATCTGAAACATTTACGTTAAAGACAGCATTTTTAATGCTATCACTTTTAATTAAATCAATTTCAAAAAATGGATCATAAATCGAAAGAAATTCATTAGAAGATTCAAGATGACAAATTATATTTTTAGCCTCGGTGTGCCCTGTATTTTTAATTTCAAAGATCAAATTTGCAGTTTCCCCCGGATCAAGTCGTTCGTTGTTATTTGTATTCAAATCATCAACAACGAAGCTATTACAATTTAATGAAGGTGCAGATGCATGAGCAATTGAAAATGATTCATCTGAGTTTTCCTCATAAGATAATTCAAATCTAAAAGGAAGTTCGTGATTATCAGGAATATTTTCGGCAGCTTCAATTTCGAAAGCATTTTCAATAATTAATGACTGTCCTGGCAGTATCGGGCCGGAAAAAGTAATTTCATCAGAAATTACATTTAAATATTCACCGGAAAAGTCAAGAACTGAAATTATTGAACCAGAGGCATCTTCCTGCCCTATATTTTTCACTTCTATTGATAAAAATGCAGTCTCGCCAGGTTCAATTAGAGTATCATCAGGAGTATTAATTATTAATTTTTCAACAATCAAATACGAACCGGAAATATCTTTAACAGGCAATGAAGCAAAACAGGGTTTGTGTTGAGGTTTTGTTACGACTACATTAACATTTCCATCGGTAGTAACCGGAGAAACAGCGATTTCAGCAAATCCGGGTTCATCAATAAAAGCCGATCCAAGTAAAATTCCATCTTTCGAAATACCAACATAAGAACCTGCAAGTGCTGAAACTTTGAATGTCTCAGAGTTCATCGGAAATATGCTTATATGATTGACTGAGTTTGTTTCAGCTTGAGTAAAATATGTAATTAGCGATGGATCGCCCAATAAATTATAAGATTGCCAATAAAACATAGGACTCGTTTGGTGGGGGTAACCCTGAATGTTTGCCTCGGTAACTGCAAGATTTCCAACAAAAACCAAAGCATCATTTGCCACATAATCAGAAACAAACGAAGCATCATAGGCTCCAAGGCTTGTTTCCTCAAAACTTGGAACATAACCGTTATTATTACCGACAATTGGAAATGCTCCTACTGCCCAATAAAAATCATCGAACCATTGCGAGAAACCTGCCGAACCTATGTAGGCAATTGCACCACCGTTTGGATTTCTTAAAAATGATTCACCGATACATTCGTCATATCCAAAATCGCCGGAATAACAGCAATTTGCAATTACTAAAGGAGATGCATTTGAATTATAAAAAGCATAAACATCGCTACGTTTTAGTTCAGGGTCAATCCATGAAGTCTCGGTACCATGAGCAGTATAAGTTAAAAAGCCAAGCCCCGAATTAATAGTATTGTAACAAGCGTTATATTCGGTTAAATATTCATTTACCATCTTGAAGCCATTGGCCTGATTAAAATAATTTTCGGTTCCGTATTTAATCGTGGCCTGAGCAATGGCCGGATTCCATGTTTGATCGACTCCGGCTATCAAAGTTGCATTGTTTAAGTAGGACTGATCGTTATTTTGATACTTTTCGTAAGAAATTGTTTTTTCAACCTGAGCTGCAATTTCCTCCTGATTTTTCCCCGAAAACCTACCGATATACATTTCGGGAAAATAGTCATAATCAACACTTGCATAATATAAATCGGTCATTTTCCCGCTTAAAGAACCAAGGCTTGCCGGAATTTGTTGAGTATCTCCGACTAATAGAATAAAACTCGGTGCCGGATCATCAGGAGTTGCTTGATTATATTTTTCGTGTATCCATGTTTTAATTTCATTAAAAGTCGAACCAATTTCGTCGGTGAATGCAATAATAATTTCAAAACCTTTCAAAGTTTTCCATTCAATAAAATCTTGAATTTGTTCTTCAAACTGCCGATCGCAAACAATTAAATATTTCACGGGATACTTGGTCAGGTCGGGATGCTCCGGATAATTGTCGGTTTTATAATTTAATAGTTTATTATAAACGACTTCAAAATATGGTGAAAAAGTTGAAGCTTTTTTATTTTCTGCAAGTGAAACATCGCCACCCTGAAAGTCCAATTCGATTTCAATATTATTAAAAACACGAATGATTCCTTTGCCGGGATTATAACTGATGGGCGAAATTTCTAATCGTGCAATGCGAACCCCTCTTAAAACTCCAAGCACTTCTGTTTTAACCAATTCATTATTATTGAATTTGTTAATTTGATATAGTTTTTCGTTAAATTTGATTTCTATATTATTTGAAGAAAAGTCTTTTCTTGGTGAGGGCTGAACAGGATATATTTGATTATCAATTCCAAAATCCAATAGTTTATATTCTCGGACATCATAAGTAATATTTTTGATTTTAACATCAGCACCAAACGGGATTTCGATCAAATTTTTTATTGCAGGCAGTTTTGGTTCGCCAATATTGCCGGAAAAATAAGAATTATCAATATATAAATCAGTAAAAACGCCTTTATCGGTTTCTATATCAAAGGCTTTGATTTCATTAAAATTATAATAAATTTTTAATTTTGAAAAATCATTCTGCTTTATGATTTTTTCAGATTGTTTTTCCGAAACAGAAATAATTTGATTCTGACTGAATGAAAAGAATCCAAAGGGAATTAACAGAAAAAAACAAAATAATTTCTTAAACATAGAATTTGAAATAATTTCTACAAAAATAATACTTAAATAATTACGATTTTAAAAGAGCTTTTATTATTCTTAAGTTAAAAAAAGGGTGAGCCGAATTGAGGCACACCCTTTTTGTATTTTAAAATTTAAATTATTTAATAGTTAATTTTTTTGTAATAATGTTTCCCGAAATATTTATTTGCAAGAAATAAATTCCTGCAGGATAATCAGATGAATTAAGTTTGACATTATTAGAATTCGATGTTTCTTCAAAAACCACCTGTCCGATAAAGTTCAAAATTTTAATATTTTTAATATTTTTCTCTGAAACTATATTTATAACATTATTTGCCGGGTTTGGAAAAACATTGATTTCGTTTTCAGAAATTTCATCTGAAATTGATGAATTTTTTGAAATATTAACGAGGCTGTATTCACCATCTTCAATAGGAAAATTATTTTGTGAATATGCTTCATATTTTGTTTCAAAAGTAAAATCAGCGTCAATAATTTCACCGGAAGTTGAATTCCAGACTTTCATACTAATTTCATTGCCTTCAGAATATCCTTGTCCAGAATTTAAAGTGCTAAAGATAGGAATTGAGTTATCAAGTGCATTTTCAGAAACAATTACACTTGATCCAACCATTATTTCATCATCAAAAACAGCAACTTCATCACCAATTTCCAAACCTGAAACATAAATTGTATAAACCGGATCGGCAGCATTTCCACCTTCAAAAATAAAATGTTTTGTTGTCGTTTGATTGTTTGTGGATAATGTGGATTTAACCGGAATATTATAAACCAATTCATCATCAGCATACATTTTGATTAGATAGCCTTCGCCGGGGTTTGCATTTCCGATTCCGTTAACCCAATTCGGTCCGATTTTTCGTAGCATTTCTCCATTGGAATTTCTAATATAATGCAAATTCTCATTTAATATACAATCGAAAGCAACTGAAGCATCTATCGCAACTACAGGCAAATAACTTACAAATTGAAATCCTTCAAAAAGTTCAATCGAAGTTAAAGGATCGATTTCAATCCCTGAAATTTCTAATGCTTCCACACCTAACATTTTAAATAAATAACCTTCGGTTGTAATCCAATCGCCGATACCGTTCACCCAATTTGGGCCAATTTTTCTTAGCACAGTTCCATTTGAATTTCTTACATATTCAAGGTTTTCATTTAAAATATCACTCAAAACAGCAAGCATATCAGGGTTTTCGAGTTCCAATCTAATTGATGAAAACTGATAACCGGGGTTTAGATTGATGATTTGTGTGCATTGAATAACTACCTCAAGCGGATCGGTTTTTTCCGATTCTCCCTCATCGTAAACGGCTGAAACTTCGTAGGAATATGTGCCTGAACTAAGATCATAATCAATATAAGTAGTTTCATCTGCTGTGTTTAAAAATTCACCGTCCCTATAAATTTTATAATTTATGAAATCTTCGGTTACAGGAGCATCCCAATTTAATGTTACATCGTCATCGACTACATTTGCCTGAAGATTAGTAGGTGGTGCAAGTGGAGGGTTTTCATCAAGCATTAAAGAAACACCTTGCAAAATATCTTTACTTGAATTGTCCTGAACAAAAAGTGAAATCTCACAATTCTCAGTTAGCCAGCTTGCATCTACAGAAAAATCAAGAGAAACAGTTTGAGTATTTGAAGAAGAAAAATCAAGGGCGCTTCCATAAGAATCAGGAACCATTAATCTCATTACATGATTAACTTCGGAAAGCCCACTCCAACTAAATGGAATATGCGATTCGGTTAAAGACATTTGCAACACAAGGTCTTCACCTGTATATTCGGCAACTTTTGTAACCGTAACATTTAAATTGTAATCAGGTGCTGTTCCTGTAAGTGTGTAATCAATAGTGAATGAACAAGGAGTATTTATCTGATTTTGATAAAACAGATCGTGCTCCGACCATGTTGCCCATTGGTAATAACCGATCATATTTGCATCGTAATAGGTAGTCGGAAACCATGTCCAACCGTAAAAACCTTGCCTTGCAGTATAAAAAGAATTTTGAAAAGGATCATTATAATGATATTCAATAATTGCAATATCATAATTTAATTGCTGCATTTGCTCCATAATTGCAACTACAGAAGGACAGGAGCCTCACCATGTTCCAGATGAGACTTCAACAATTACTTTCTCTCTTGGTACTTGCTGCGAAAACATCAAGAATGGTATCAGAACCATTAAACTTAGTAAATAAATTTTTTTCATTTTTTTGCTGTTTTTAATTTAGAATATTTCTTTCTTTATTTTATTAGAATAGACAGTTTTTTCATGAAAAAGTTGTTTTTAAATGGAACTTGAACACGAATATCTAAAATTGTAAACGATTTTTTGCTTTAGTTTTATTAAATTCACTTCTTTTAAATTGATGCGCTTCCGTATTAAAAATATAATCGTCAAAAGTAAAATTCTTTTGATGACGAGAGAAGGTGAGAAAGAAATACTTTAAAGTTTCAGCAAAGAAAAATGTAGGCATATAATCTCTTTTTTTCATTGTTTCGACGTTTTCAATGGATGTGAAAGCAACATCTGTTCGGCAATATTTTTTAATATCATTCCAGTATTTTTCATTCATTGCATGATAGGTGCTATCACCTGTGAGATAATATAGATAGCAGCTTGACTCAATAATTTCCGGGTTAAGATCATAGACCGGATAATTTGCTTTCCCCTTTTTATAATCATAGACCATTGGTTCTAAGCCGTATTTATTCCATAGCCAATCCCATGTTTTCTGGAGTCTCATTGCTCGATCATTATCGCCAGACAATGAAAGTATTGCAGGGAAAAACGCATCATATAATGTGATAACAGAACTAATTTGTTTGCCCGTGTTCATATCAACACGACAGTACCATAATTTATCATCATACTCTTCAGCAAGATATTTATGTATGTTTTTTATACTCTCATCCCAAATTTTACCAAGTTCGGGGTCACCAAACAATAAGTAACTTTTATACAAATACTCGTAATACGAATCCACACCTGCACAAATATGGCTGCTTTTTGATACCCATTCACCACTTTCAACATCAATAATATCTCCAATCAATCCAATATCTGATCGTCTGTTATAAATGGCGAGTGTTGCCTTTTTCCCTGCCTTATAGTATTTGGGGTCTTTGGTATAATAACTTAAAATACCCATCTCAAAAGTATAAGATGCTGCTTCGGCAACATTGACTGTGTCACCTTTTGCAATCCCTGTTTTAAGGTTTACCCAATACTTTGGAATTCCTGTTTTTGTATCAAATGCAGGAAGCATCCTGTCGGCAAAATCTTTAGCCTTTTCAAGAACATGTGTATTTTTAGACAGCCCGTACATAGCGAGTAAACCGCCCAAAATTCTGATGTTAACTTCAAAAATCTTTGCATCAACATTTTTATCAAAATTCAAAGAATCCACAACATAATTCTCAATTTCTTTAGCTTCATTTGTTAATCCCATCAAATGAAGCGTGCTATAGGCATCAATAGGTGAAATATATAATGGTTCATCATACCAGTCATTATATGATTTCGAAAGTGGTTTAAGGACATCATGTCCCCATGCATATTGTTTATAGGCTTTCCACGACCTAAGTGTTTCATCAATAACATCCTGAGAAAGAGAAGTAGAGATTGTGTCAGAATTTGAATCGGAGTTTTCATTAATTGATTTTTTTTTGCCGGTATTTTGGCAAGAAACTAAAAAAATAATTATTAAAAAACTTAAAATTTCTTTTTTCATATTTTGGAATAATTTTTATTATGGTTAACATCAAAACCCATTTTTCTTTTTATCATTTGAGAATAATATTAGAAAAATACAATAGATTAATTTATTATTAAGATGTTTTGAAGTGGTTTGGCTTAAATAATCTGACAGTATTAAGGCTATTAGATTTTTATCTATAGCTTTAGCTGAATCTTTAAGGAATTCAATAATATTTGTTTTATTAATTTTTCCTACCCTGTAATTGTGAAGAGTTTTTTGTGGGGAATCCAGATTTGTGTTTGAATTTACTTCAATAATATTTTCTATTAAATTAAGAATACCAGTTGCATGATGATTGTCATAAATTCTTAAGAATGAATAAAATCTATCACCAATCCCTGCGACATCCGCAACAGAACTTATTATTTCGTTTAAAACAGCATCTCTTTTCACGTTCATAGTGAGTTCATGATTCTCTTGTTTATTGCTATCGTTTCCGTTAACACTATTGATAGCATTATCGGTACTATTTGATATTTCTAAATATTTCTCCAGTAGAACAATAAGCATGTTCAGGTCATTCATTGTTGAAAGAGCAATAGTACCATAAACTAATATGCTTGGAATTTTTGATTGTTTATAGAGTTGTATGATTTGTGGGTATCTGTCCCGATCTTTAAGTTTAACAAGGCCAAGCATGCAGGCTGCAGATAGAAGATGGTCATTTGAATACAGATACTTCCTCATTAGCGGAATGCTTTCTTTCACATTGTTGTCAGCCAATATTACTGCCGCAAGATATGCAGTTGTAAATTCACCCAATTGCAGTTCTTTTAAGATAGCATCAATAGTTTTCTTTTCTAATTTCGTTCCATATAGGGCTCTTAATGCGTGTGTTCTAACGTTGTATTTAGGGGATTCAAGATAATAAATAAGCCTTTCTTGAGATAAATCAGTATTCAATGACTCAAGTTTATGAACATTTTTAAGCTCATTACCTGCTGAAGAATATTTATGCAATTGGTGCATTACATATATTGTATGCATCTCATGTGGATTAACAGAAAGTTTTAAAACATCTCTTAAACTCCAGCTTGCAGGAGATTTTATTTTGAAAACAATATATAAAACCGGTAGCATCAATAAAAACATAAAACCGTAATAATATCTAAAAACCTGGTCGTTAGAAACCATCATGGAAATAGCCTGGATCAATCCTCCTCCGAAAAAAAGTCCGGCAATTCCTGCTACAGCACCGCTAATAACAGTGTACCAAAGAGATATGCCGACACTATTTTTTCTTGGAATGATAGTTAAATAGTAATAATTTAAACTGGAATCAAGCCCACATAAACATATTCCTCCAACAAAGAAAATAATAAAAGAAAACCCCCAGTTAAAATCACTTGGAGCAAAAATCCACAAAAGAGAGATAAAAAATAAAAGCAAGACATATATTATGAGCAGAGGTTTTGGCCCGGTTTCATCCGCTATAATTCCGTTCAGGTAAGTGATAACAATTCCGCCACCCATTTGTACAAAAGCAAAGATAAGGGCTGTTTGATCGGAAACGTTATATAATTGTTTTAGTGCAAGTATTGATATAGGAACAATAAGTATCAATCCGGCACGAGTGAATGATCTGCAGAAAAGAAAAGTCCTATACTCTTTTTCTTTCCAAATAGAGGCAAGTATTTTTTTCGTGTTTATTGAACGAGCGGATTTTTGCGGCACATCTGTTTCATGCAGGCCAATAAAAAGAAAACTGCAAGCAAGCAAAGTCAATCCGCCAAGTAATATCACCAACTGAAATATTAATAGGGATTTATGCCATGACATGAATCCTATAACACAAGCCATAGCAATAATATTAGCTATTGTATAGAAAAGGAAATATTTGGATGAAAAGTCCCCCCGATTCTCTTTATTTGTAAATTCTCCCATTAAAGGTTGAGTAGATGCTGTTCCAATTGATTTAAAAACAAAAAACAAAAAAGTTACAGATGTAATGAGTGTTATTATCAGGGCTTTATTCGTCCCCAGATAGTTTAAAAAGGGTATTAATGCGAGGGCTGAGGCTGTAAAACCGCATAATATCCAAACCAATCTCATTGTCATGCCTGCACCAAGTTTTGAAATAGACTTTTTTCCAGTAAATGCAAATAGTGTTCCCAAATAGCCAAAGGATGCAATAACTGCAACGATAGGAGTAGTACATCCTACTTTGAGAAGGTAAAGGCTTAAAACATTGCCGGTAATAAAAGTCAGTGCTATTCCATTTAGGAAAGAGAAAGATAATAATATTTTCCTGCCCCTGGCTTGTTTCGACAGAGATAGTTCCTCGTTTGTTATCATTCCAAATGTTTCTTTTTATCAAAGACCAACAATTGCGAAAATACCATTATTGTTAATATAATGACAAAGATTTGATTAACACTTTGTAAATTTAAATTGTTTGGGTGCTTAAACGACTTCGGTCTAATGGAAGAAAACTGGTTGCTATTTTTTAAGTAATTCATTGATTAAT
>CAZBSL010000048.1:0-15460 GCA_964494265.1 uncultured Bacteroidales bacterium | reverse complement strand
TCCGATTGATAAACTGCCGTTAATAAGGCAAGAATATTAAAAGTTCCGTCAGAAATCAAATTCTTTGAAAATGGCTTGTTTGTAAATTTCTCATAAATCAACAATGAATCATCTCCTGAAAATTCATTTGTACTTATTTCAATATTTTCAAATTCGGGTATAAATAATTGAAGCCATTCAATTATTTCATCTTTTTTATCTTTTTCTTTTAATAGTCTTTTTAATACTTTTTCAAGATTAGAAGCATAAAAATCAAGCTTTTGATTGTCTTGATATTTTTGACGGTCAATAATATAATTATTAATAAATATTCTTTGTACAATTCTGAAATGCATTTGGAGAATAGGTTTTTCTTTTAAAATCATCTCCATCATTTTATCATAATCAAGTATTTCATAATTTGGAAAAAATCTTCCATTCTTATCAAATTGCATAGATAACTTTAAAGGTTTTTCATCATTTTCTAATTCAATTTGAAAATTCATTTTTATATCTGAATTATTTTGAAATTCATTTTTATTAATTATTTCAGTAAAACCGCCGAATTCAACAAATGTCTTGTTTGGCATTTTGTTGCTTTCATTAAAAGTTATAAACTCAATTGCTTCTAAAATATTCGATTTTCCGGAAGCATTTGGCCCTACAAAAACTGTGAAAGGATTCGGTTTATTAATTTTTATATCAACAAGCGATTTATAATTTTTGATGTTTATGGAATCAATTTTCATGTGTTTAGAATTTGTTTCCCGCTCCCGATAGTTATCGGGATCGCAGATAATCGCTGAAATAGTCAGCGAAAATCAGCGTAATCTGCGCGAGATATGTTTATTTTATTATCATTCTTTGTTGTTAAAATTTGAATTTCTCCTTAATTTCCAATCATGAACGGTTCAAAAATAGTCAATAATCAATCCAATATTTCCCCATTCAAAATCACAGTTTCAACTTTATTTGTACCATAATAATACGGCATAAATTCATAGCTCGGAATTTTTTTTGTGATAAAAACGTTTGCTTTCTTTCCGATTGCGATACTGCCAAGTTCTTCGCTTTCATCCATGGCATAAGCACTATTAATAGTTGTAGCGTTTATTCCTTCCTCAGGAGTCATTTTATATGCGATACTACCCATCGAGAGAATAAATTGCATATTTCCTGATGGAGATGAGCCGGGATTAAAATCGCTTGCTAAAGCTACGGGTAAACCGGCATCAATCATTTTACGGACGGGCGCATAAATCATTCCGAGAAAAAAGGCAGCACCCGGCAAAACTGTTGGCATAGTTTCGGAATTCAATAATGCCTTAATTTCTTCATCACCTGTAAATTCAAGATGATCCACCGAAAGTGCGTTATATTTAATCCCTACTTGTATTCCACCAGAATAATCAAGTTCGTTAGCATGGATTTTAGGACGAAGGCCGTATTTCATTCCTGCATTCAAAATTCTGTCGGTGTCTTCAACCGTAAAAAATCCGCGATCGCAGAAAACATCAATGTAATCAGCAAGTTCTTCGGCTGAAACCATTGGAATCATTTCATTAATAATCAGGTCAACGTATTCAGCCTGATTAGCTTTATATTGTTGCGGGATGGCATGTGCACCTAAAAAAGTTGATTTTATTGTTAAAGGCGAAATTTCTTTTAATTTTCTAATTACTCTTAACATTTTCAGTTCATCATCGGTGTTCAAGCCATATCCGCTTTTGATTTCAACAGCACCGGTTCCGAAGGAAATTATTTCGTTTAATCGTTCTAATGCAGATTCGATAAGTTGTTCTTCGGAAGTTTCGTGCATTTTTTTTGCTGAGTTCAAAATGCCACCTCCTCGTTTAGCAATTTCCTCGTACGATAAGCCTTTAATTTTATCAATATATTCTATTTCGCGGCTTGCCGGATAAACCAAATGAGTGTGTGAGTCGCAAAACGATGGAAAAACCATTTTGCCTTTAGCATCAATTATTTTGCCCGAAAATTGATCCCCAAAATCTTTCATCTTACCAAAATCGAATATTTTTTCATTTTCGATTATTAGATAAGCATCTTTTATAGTCGAAAGTTTTGCCATTTCTTTTCCGCAAACTTTTCTTTTAGGCTTATCTTCAACCTGAATTAGTTCTTTTATGTTTTTTATTAAAATTTTCTTTTTCAATTTAATTGCATTTAATTTTGGTACGAAATTAATAAAAATAATTTGGATCAAATATTAACTTTTAGTATTCAATATTGCATTTATAATAAATTATTGTTTTAGGGCAGATTTCCACAACAATTTATCAATTTAAAATATTCTTGTATATAATCATTATAAATTCCTGTATTCTTACTTTCAATGTTGTAAATATTTACAGGTCTCTTAAAGATAAACAAAAAATTAGGCTTGTTCAAAACTCATTTTTTTAGAAATAGTATAATTTTTCTTACTTTGCAATTTTAATTGAATTTTCAAAAATATGAATATTACTAAAAGATTTTTTCTAACGCTTTTAATTCTTTCCGGAACAATGTTCTCAATATCACAAAATACTGAGACCCCAGAACAAAAAACAGAACGCATGCAATGGTTTAAAGATGCTCGTCTTGGTATTTTTATACATTGGGGGATTTATGCCGTTAACGGTATTGATGAATCATGGTCATTTTTCAATGAATATATTCCATACAATGAATATATGAGGCAATTGGAAGGATTTACAGCAACAAATTATAAACCTGATTATTGGGCTGATTTAATTAGTGAAAGTGGCGCCCGATATGCAGTTCTAACAACTAAGCATCACGATGGGCTTGCTTTGTGGGATACTAAATTCGGTAATCTGAATGTACTTGAAAATACACCTGCAGGACGAGATTTGGTTGGCCCTTTCTGCAAGGCATTACGAAAAAATAAAATAAAAGTAGGATTATACTACTCTCTTCTTGACTGGTCGCATCCCGATTACCCAAATTTTACAAGAAATCATAAAAGATACTCTGAAGACAGCCTAAGGTGGGAATCTTTCACGAAATTTAACTTAGGCCAAATTGAGGAATTTTCAAAAAAATACAAACCCGACCTGGTTTGGTTTGACGGAGACTGGGAACAAAGTGCCGAAAAATGGCAAGCCCCCGAAATAAGAAAGATATTATTTGATGCAAATGATGAAATTATTATAAACTCCCGTTTGCAAGGTTATGGCGATTATGCTACTCCCGAGCAAGGAATACCTATAACTAAACCAAAGGAAAAGTATTGGGAATTATGTATGACCATAAATGATTCATGGGGTTATCAGCATAACGATAATGACTATAAATCAACAGGCCAGATAATTAAAATTTTTGCAGAATGCTTATGGATGGGAGGAAATTTCTTGCTGGATATTGGGCCTAAACCAGATGGCAGCATTCCCGAAAAGCAAGTAAAAGTTTTAAAAGAGCTTGGTCGATGGACAACAAAACATCAAAAAGCTATTTATGGAACCCATGCCGGATTGCCCCCGGGATATTTTTACGGGCCCAGCACACTTTCAAACGACAGTACTATTTTATACTTGTTTTTGCCTTATAAACCTGATGGACAAGTAATGCTGAAAGGATTAAAAAACAATATTAACCGTGTTTGGGTTGTCGGGAATGGGACTAAACTTGAACACAAGGTTTTTCTGAAACCGTATTGGAGTAATAAGCCCGGTTTAATTTTTATTGATGTTCCTGATAAAGTCATTGATAGAAATATGACAGTTATAGCTGTTTTGCTTGACAAGAAGCTTGAATTGGGAGAGTAAATATAATGAAAATATATTTCCATAAATAAAATACCGAAGAAATCAATTGATGAGTTTTACAATATTTATAAATAAAATTAAAAATATGAGAAAAATTTCACTATTAATTTTATTATTAGCATTTGTGATTTTGCAAATTAAAGCACAATCAATAATAATTGATAATGGGAAAGCTAATACTGATATTGTAATAGCTGGTGATGCAGATAGCCTAACTATTAAATCAGCTAAAGTACTAAGTCGTTATTTGGAAAAAATAACAGGAGTAGAGGCTTTGGTGAATAATAAGAAAAGTAAAGCAGGTTTTCATATTTTTATTGGAAAAGAATTTCTTAAAGGGAAAAATAAAAAACTGCTTTCCGAAGATTTGCAGGATGATGCATTTTTAATACTTGGAAATAATAAGGAACTTTTTCTGGCCGGGAAAAATCCGCAAGGGAATTTGTATGCGGTTTTTACACTACTCGAAGAATATTTTGGCTGTATGAAATTTACTGTGGATGAAGAGTATATTCCAAGAAAGACGAGCTTAATATCCCCAAAAGTACACAAAGTTTATAATCCGGCTTTTCCATTTCGTGTACCTCATTTTGAGGGTAGGTGGGACAAGGAATTTAGTCAGTGGCACAAGATAAGTTCATTCGACGACTGGGGAATGTTTGTACATACTTTTCAGCGACTTGTGCCTTCTGAAAAATATTTTGAAACACATCCCGAATATTTTGCTTTGGTAAATGGCCGTAGGTTGAGGGACGGGCAACTTTGTCTTTCCAATCCCGATTTAATAAATTTATTGATTAAAAATCTTGGAGAAGAAATCGCTAATCAACCGGATAAAACCTATTGGTCGGTTTCACAAAACGATTGTTATAATTATTGTGAATGTGAAGATTGCCAGACATTGTATGAAAAGTATGAAAATATTTCAGGTACTTATGTGTTGATGTCAAATGAAATAGCAAAAGTTTATCCCGATAAACAAATATCAACTCTCGCCTATCAGTTTACTCGCTCAGCTCCTGAAAATATCAAGCCACTCGATAATGTAAATATTATGTTCTGCTCTATTGAATGTAATCGTTCGATGCCTCTAGCTGAGGATACCCGAAGTGCCGGATTTGTACAAGACATGAATGATTGGAATAAATTGACTGATAATATTTTTGCATGGGACTATGTTGTTCAGTTTAAGAACTATCTTACACCTTTCCCAAATTTTCACGTCCTTCAACCAAATATCAGATTTTTTCGTGATAATGGGGTTAATATGATGTTTCAGCAGGGAAGCGGTGGTTCATGGTCAGATCTTTCGGATGTTAAACAATATCTGATAGCTAAACTTTTATGGAACCCTGAATTGAACAACGATTCAATAATTGATCATTTTATTAATAAATATTATGGAAACGCAGCTCCTTTTATAAAAGAATATTATGATTTGAGTCATCAATATCTGATTAAAAATCAACAACAACAAAATCTTGATATTTATGGTTTCCCTGTGTTTTATTATAAATCCCATCTAAGCCCCGACTTATTGATCCGGTACCAGGAATTGATGAATAGTGCAGAAAATGCTGTTTCTTCGGATAGTGTGTACCTGATGAGAGTATTACGTACTCGTATTCCTGCCGATTTTGCATGCCTTGACATTGCTCTAAACAGGGACAATGAAAAAATTAAATGGATCAACAAGAGTAGTGGAAAGAAAGAAATTGATGAAAAAATGCTGACCAAACTTGATCGCTTTGTTGAGTTATGTAATCTAACAGGTGTTGAACAAATCAATGAGCGAAACCTGAAACCTGAAGAATACAGGGATTTTACACTTAGAAAATTGAAATGGCAGATAAAGGATAATAAATTGAAAGATTCAAAAATTGAGAGTCTGACAAAATATAGCCCAAAATATCAGGTTGGCGGTGAAAGTGCAATCAATGACGGTTTGCTTGGCGGACTTGACTTCCACTTTAATTGGCTGGGATATGAGGGAGAGGACATGGTTTTAAATATTGATTTGAGGGAGGATAAAAGATTTTCTATATTACAAATGAACTTTTTGAAAGCTGTAAATTCATGGGTTTTCCTTCCCGATGAAATTAAGCTGGAAATATCAAACGATGGTGAAAACTACATAGAAGTATGTTCGAGCAAAGATGAAAATACCGACAATTCGTATTTGGTGAAATCTATTCCTTTTATTTTGGAGTTCGAGCAAGTAGAATCCAGATATTTGAAAATAACAGCAACCTCTATGAAAACCTGCCCTGATTGGCATAGAGGATTTGGGAAACCGTCTTGGATTTTTGTTGATGAGATTATTTTGGAATGAAGTTTTTTCTCTTCAAATTCAGCCCCAAATTTAAATATTACTTTTTGTGAATCTTTTTTCTTTTCATCCATTGAACCAATTCTCTGAAACTATTAAATTCCTTTCTGTAAAAAACACCGACACCTTGGGTATAAGGTGTATTATCTTCAAGAATATCAATGTCATTCGTTCGGTTAAAGGCTCTTATTCGCAAGCGTCCATCCTGAGTAATTTTAACCTCAACATTAACATCACCTACAATATTACTTGTTCTTTGAGATTTCTCGTCTCCGACAACACCAAAACTTCCATCAATTGATACTCTATCGTTGAATAATTGTGTTGAAAGTGCAACCTGAAGTTCTTCCTCTGAAATTTTATCACCTGGTGTATAATTAATTCCTATATCAAAATCCTTGCTAATTTGTGAAAGCCAATTGCTTAATGCCCCTGAAATAAAACCCAAAGACGAAACACCGAGAGAACCGACATCTCCGCTATTATAACTGAAGCTATTTAAAACTAATAAAGAAATCATTTGCTGATTCATTAATGCCTGATTAGTGGTGTCAAGAACCGCATAGATTGCCTGACCGGTTTGCTCATCAATATTGGGAAATTCGATGCTTGAAGTGATATCAGGATTCATCAATTGATTTTTCAAACCAAGAATACAATCAACATTTACTCTTGATTTATAGTTTGAAGTTGTGTCAATATTTGCTCCAAGGCCGGCTAATGAGGTTTTTACCTTGTACAAAGCTTTCATATTAATTTCGGCATCATAGGGGCTGCCTGTCCATGAGATTTTTCCGCCTTTAATAATTTCGAATTTTCTGTTCAACATATTTTGGATAGTGAATAAGAATGACCCATGATCAATTACATAATCACCGTTAATGCTAAAGTTGCCTCTTGAATTTATATCAAGTTTTATGTCACCGCTACCAACCGCTTTAATATTACCCATTTGAGATGGAAGAAATATGGCAATTTGGGCATCAGGAGTAATATTTAAATCTAAACTCAAACTTAATCCCGATAAATCAACCTGATAATCCTCCTGCTTTTTGACTGTATCAGTATTATTTATGAAGACAATATAATTTGTTTCGGAAACATTTACGGCCGAAGATAATGGAATATTAATTATAGTTCCTTTATCAGGCCTTGCAACAATATCCATTTCAATATTATCAAAAGGCCCGCTCATTTTAACGTTTCCACTTGCAATCGCTTCCCCATAAAATTCTTTGTTTTGGTAAATATCAGTATTCAAGCACGAAAATTTATCGATAGAAATGTTCAAATCCAGATTAAAATCACTTAAATAATTATGTTGAATTCTGCCATTGCATTTTGCTTCGTTGCCTAATGTGTCGTAAAGAATAATTTCATCAAAAATAATTTGATTTTCAGCAAATTCAATATCATTGGCAAGTGAATATTTTGTGTTTAAATAGGCGATTCTAAAACCTGCCCTAATTAGAGATAATTTTCCTCTTAAATCCGGTTTATTCATTGGCCCTTTTAATGTAAACTTTCCTGAAGCAAGCCCTTCGATATCCGTTGCAAAACTATTGATAAACGGTGAAAGGCTTATAAGTTTAAAATTACTCAAATTAATATCAAAATCATAATTATCAGAAGTATTATAAGGAAAATAATGCCCTGAAACTTCAAGTGATTTGGTTTTGCCGATATTTCCATAACTAAAAATTTCGGCATCCACATCAATTGAATTTGTTTGACTATTCCATTTTGTAAAGAAAACGGCCTCGCCAAGATCTTCTCCATTAAAATACAAACTATCAATTTCTAAATCTGAGAAAAAACTTGGCGATTTTAATATATCTGAAAGACTAATCTTACCATTTATTATTCCATTAACATCAAATTTATTCTTATCAAGAAATATATCAAAATTTGAAATTGACCAGTTCGAAAAATCAAAATAAATTGTGTCTTCAGGTAAAACAGATATTATTCCATCAATTTTTAGTTTCTGGTTATTTCCGATAAAAGAAAAATCGTTGATGGCATAAGAAGTTGTATCAATTTCAATAAAATTATCTTTACTGATTGTCCATGTAGAATCATTAATTACAATTTCGGCATTTGTAATTTTTGTTTTTATAAGTTCATCTTTCAAGGAAAACCATCCTGCAAGATCACCCCTATAATTATCTTCAGAAACGTTATTCCAGCAAATGTCATAATTAATGCTATCGTTCATAATTTCAGACGAAAGCGTCAAACTATCAAGGCCGAGTTGTAAAGTATCTTGCTCGCTTGTTTCTTTAAACGATAAGCGTTTACTACCCGTTTTTATAAAAAACTTTTCCTCGAGCGATTCACTTTGTAAGAACCAATCAAATAATTTTGTTCCATTAAAATCTATCTGAGGAGAGCTGGCCTTCAGATTAAAAAGTTTTTCACTTGACTTAAATTTTCCTTCAAACCTGGTGTTTTCTGCAATTTTTATTGAGGGGTAAAGTAATTCACAGAATGAATAGGTGTTTTTTAAATTAATGGAATACTCAAAGTCTTGATTGAATAAATTTTGTAATTTACTTGAATTACTCTCAAATAGTCTGTCGGCACTAATAAAATTATCAATAAAATTGATGAATGAAGGAAATAATTCTGTTAAAAGAAAGTCGCCTTTAATTTCAGCGTCAACTATATCGGATTTCAGGTTAATGTTTTTATTAACACTCGTGTCATTTAACGTGATTAAGGCAAAATGATCAAGATAAAACAATTTATTATCCTCATAATATTTTGTGCTGTCAATAATTATGCTTCCAAACACATCATCTATGCTATTTCCCACAAAATTAATTAACAAATTCGAAGAAAAATCAATTGTCGGATTATGAGTCAGAATATTCAGATCATAAAGTTTTGCATTTCTGATTTTTGACGAAAAATTAAATACCGGAAGTTTTTGTTTGAAGTCAACAATTCCATCAAAATCAAAATTCAATAATTCGTCCTTAATATTAAGGTGGCCGTTGAATTTATTTTCAGCCAATTCACCCTTAAGTTTAACAGTATTAAAATTATTACGCATAAATTGTAATGAATCAATCATTCCGTTCAACTCAACAACAGCTGACTCAGGTGAGAGTCCGGTGCCGGAAAAATCGGCATAAAGATTCAGGCGACCAAGATATTTTTCGGAAGAAAGAAAATTACCGAGGTCAAATTGATTTGCAGCAATTTTACCATTATATTCAATAAGTCCTTTTTCGCGGTTATTTTTAAGAACAACATCTGTATTTATGTTGCCGATAGAAGTGTTTAAATTAATTTTTGCATTGAAATCATTATAAAATCCTGTGAAAAAGCCTTCAATATCAATATTCCCGAATTTCTTTAAAATATCAGGTATCTGAAGATGAGTTGATTTTATAGGAAGTTTTAAAGATTCGACATCTTTGATATTTGTTTTAAATTCATTGATTGAGAAATGAACAAAACTTTCTTCAATATTAGGAAGGCCGTTGATATTAATATTTCCATCAAATTTTGATGATTCACCATAATTAAAGGTGAAATTTTTTGCTTTCAAATTATTTACTCTCCCGCTGATATTCCCAGATATTGATAGCGGATTATCCATTACAGATAGTGAGGGTGCAAAAAACCCGATATCACAAATATTAAGTTGAGATGGTTGAATTATGGTTTGGATAGATATCTTTTCTTCAAAATTATCAAAATCAGAAAATTTGGAATATGCAAATATCAGATCAAGCGAAAGCTCCGACTTATTTGTATTAATTTTTAAATTACGTGCATATAATGACCTTGAGCATAATCGAAATCTTCCGCTAAAATCTTTAAGATTTAATCCGCATTTATCTTTTGCATTTAGTTTTTCGATAATAAAATTAAAAGTATCATTCTTAATTCTGATGTTTTGAATATTTAAATTGATTTCACTAATATCCATATCCGCATAATCAAGCCCTCTGTCTTTTCTTCGTTTATTATTATTTCGAAAAACAAAATGCCCATTACTGATCCTAAAACTATTTAAATCAAAATTCCAGTTTTCTTTCTTTTCTATTTCAGTCGTATCCTTATTAACTCCTGATTTAAAATATTCTGTAAGAAATTTAAAACTAAAAGCTGAATCTCCTTTATACTTTATTAGATTGATATCCGGACTTTTCAGTTTAATACTTGCAAATTTCAGAACATTGTTTTTCATATTGATTTTCTCAATATCAAATTCAAGTTTTTCAGCTTCCAGTATTTTGTTACCTTTTTGGTCGTTTATTAAAACATCCTTTAAAACAATATCTAATGTAAGTGAAACATAAACACTCCCAATTTTGATTTCTGAATTTAATTTTTCAGATAATTGAAAAGCAATTGAGCGGGCCACAAAAGTTTGGACCACCGGATCACATAAAATCGAGTAAACTACAAACGGTAAAGTTAAAATTACTATTCCGGTATATAAAAATATTCTACTAAGTCTTTTTTTAATAATTTTGCATTTTTACACTAAAGTAAAATTGATGAGCATCTACATTTTAGGTATTGAATCATCTTGCGATGACACCTCTGCGTCAGTCATAAAAGATACCAAAGTACTATCCAACATTATAGCAAATCAGGAAGTTCATCGCGATTTTGGCGGTGTAGTTCCCGAATTGGCTTCACGTGCTCATCAACAAAACATTATTCCTGTTATTGATAAAGCCTTACATGCCGCAAAGATAAACAAAAAACAATTGGATGCAGTCGCTTTTACTCTTGGCCCGGGATTATTAGGTTCACTTTTGGTAGGGACTTCATTTGCAAAAGCATTTTCACTCGGATTGGGTATTCCGATGATTGAAGTAAACCATTTACATGCACATATTTTATCACATTTTATTAAAGATAATAAAGACAAAAGAGTTCCGAAATTCCCATTTTTATGTCTTGTAGTTTCCGGTGGGCATACCCAAATTGTTATTATAAGGGATTATTTTGAAATGGAAATAATAGGAAGAACTATTGATGATGCTGCAGGAGAGGCTTTCGATAAGTCTGCAAAAATATTGGGGCTTCCTTATCCCGGAGGACCATTGATTGATAAGTATGCAAAACTTGGAAATAAGAATGCTTTTACTTTTCCCGAACCAAATATTCCTGATTTAGACTTTAGTTTTAGCGGTTTAAAGACTTCATTTTTATATTTTATTCGTGATCGATTAAAAGAAAATCCGAAGTTTATTGAAAATAATTTATACGACCTGTGTGCTTCGATTCAAAATACAATAGTTAAAATTTTGATAAAAAAACTTTTAAAAGCCTCTGAAAAAACAGGGATTAAAGAAATTGCAGTTGCAGGAGGAGTGTCTGCAAATTCCGAACTTCGAATTGAATTTATCAAAGCCCAAAAACAAAATAATTGGACCATATTTATTCCAAAACTTGAATATAGCACCGATAATGCAGCAATGATTGCAATTGCAGGCTACTTTAAATATTTGAAAAAGGAATTTTCGGAACAGGATGTTTCGCCTTATGCTAGGGATCATAGTTTACAGAGGAAAAGAAAAAAATAATTGTAAAAAAGAAACCATTATCAATAAATAACTCAAACAATTTCAGAGAAATAAATTGTAAAAACCGAAAACTGATTAAATATTACCGAAAACTGATTTTTATAAAAAAATATTAAAAAGCATCATAAATTTGTGATTATGGGGTGTGTAATTCTTTTTGTGAATATTTTTTAATAAATTTTTAATGCGAATATTTAAAAAAGGTGTATCTTGTGCCACTATTTTGAAGATTATTTAATAATAAATATTAATCAAATTATTTGATATGAAAAATAAAATTTTACCATTTGGCTTTATAGCTATAATAATTGGATTTACAGCGTTTTTTCTTTCATCAGCTGGGTTTAAATCAGAGCAAAAATATGAACCTGAAAAAAACTCTGTGAAGGAAAATATTCAGAGTAAGCAGCAGGCTTTATCTTATATTGCAAAAATCAGAAACAATCAGTTAACCGGAAAAATAGATCCAAATGATGTTTTGAAAGCAAGGGAACAAATTGCCAAAAACAAAACAAAATCAGGAAATGCAAAAGAATTGAATTGGGTTGAAATTGGCCCTGATAATTTTGGAGGAAGGACAAGAGCAATTCTTTTTGATAATCAAGATGCAACGGCCGCTACAATTTATGCAGGTAGTGTCAGCGGTGGAATATGGAAATCAACCAATGTTGGAAGTTCTTGGAATAAAGTTAACACTACAAGCGGTACAGCTTGTTTAGCAGTAAGCTGCATGGTTCAATCTTCAGATGGAACAATTTATGCAGGGACAGGAGAAGGATTTACTGCTCAGGATTTTTCAGAATTCGGAGGTGTAGTCGGTAATGGACTTTATATGTCAACAGATGGTGATAACTTTGAATTGGTTCCTGGGACAAAACCATTAATAACCCAAGATAATGATACTGTTGACTGGGCATATATTAACGAGATTGCAATTGACAATAACACAAATCGCATTTATGCAGCCACAAATATAGGTGTGAAATATTTGGATCAAGGAGGTGAAAACTGGATAACTCCAAAATTTGTAATGGATAGTGTCTTTTATGATATTTTTAAAGAATATACCATTGCTTGTGATTCGATAAAAATTGTTGGTGATAAAATAACAATGTATAATCCCGACACAACGGCAGTTACAATTGATACAATTGGAAGTTTTAAAGTAACAAATGAATTACCGCTTTTAGGAAATTCTTTAGATGTTAATGTTTATGATGATGGAGCAGTAATTGCTTTTGTTAATAACCTTTCTTTTGCAAGCGATGATGGAGAATTGTTTAAAAATATTGCCAAATATCCTAACGATCCTTATTTTATAACTAAATCATTTTCATTAATTGAAAATAATTTAGTTATCACAAATAGAAGCGATACAACTTTTTCATATAATGATTCTATTAATTGGGGACAAAATCCGGGAAAACTGTGTGACTTGCCTAATGATGGTGTTGGAAGAGTGGAATTTGCTATTGCTCCCTCAGATCAAAATATAATTTATGCAAATGTTATTACTTCGGGAGGATATCTTTATAATATTTATCGGTCAAGCGATAAAGGTAAATCATGGAATATTATACTTCCCGGAGATAACTCCACTATTGAGATGTTCGAAGGAGAGGGGATTTATGCAAGTACAATAGAAGTTTATCCTAATAATCCGGATAAAATTTTAGTTGGAGGTATAAATTTATGGGTAGGAACAAAATATGACGAAGGATTCTTTGAATGGCATCCAAATTCATCAAGTCTAGAGCCAAGATTGAGTACTTTTTATATTCATTCAGGCCATCATGCCTACGTTTTCCGCCCGGGAATTCCCAGTCAGTTTGCAATTGCCACAGATGGAGGTATCTCAATTTCTATAGACGGCGATGAACAATTCATGGTAAAAAACAAAAACTATAATGTAACACAATTTTATTCTGTTGCCCTTTCAGGAAATAAAAAAGAAATACTGGGAGGCTCACAAGATAACGGTATTTTATATATTAAAGGTGAAGGTGATCCGGCTGTTTCAAAAAAAGCAGATCAAATAAGAACAGGAAACGGATGTTTTACAGCAGTTTCTTTAATTAATCCAAATGTTTATATTTGGGCAAGGCCCGAAGGAGATGTCGAAAGAACCGAAACAAGAGGTGAAGATGTTTCAACCGCTTTCTTAGGTACCGGAATGTCAAGTTCTGAATTTATGAATCCCTTTATTCTTTGGGAAAGTTTTAATGACCAAAACAGCAAGGATTCAGTAATGTTCTATGCAAGAAATAAAAGTTATGAAACTAATGATACTGTAAGTATTCGTAGTAAAAACTTTGAATATCCGTTTGCCTATATTCTTCCTTATGCACTTAATGAAGGAGATAGTTTATTGGTTAAAGATATTATCCAATCAAAATTTTTCTGGGCACAAAATAATAAAGTTTTTATGACAACCGGTATTTTAGATTTTACAGAGGATTCAACTATTTGGTTTCAAATTGCTGATATTTCAGGGATTCCTCAATGTATTGCTTATTCCGCTGACGCAAACTTCCTTTATGTTGGAACCCAAGAAGGAAAATTATTTAGAATGGGAAATGTAGCTCACGCATTTACTTATAAAGATGCTGATATTGAAAGTCCATATTGTATTATTGGTACAAGCGAAATACCAATTGTGCATGCCGGTGGAGAAGTAAACACTCAAGCAATTACTTCTGTTTATGTTGACCCGCAGGACGCAAATAATGTTATCATAACTCTTGGTAACTATGGAAATTCCGATTATGTTTATCTTTCAACAAACGCTACAGATCATTATCCTGAATTTACGAGTATTCAAGGAGATCCCAACAATGGCGGTTTGCCTCAAATGCCTGTTTACTCTTCAATTATCGAAATGAAAAATTCAAATTTAGCCATTATCGGTACAGAAAAAGGTGTTTATGTGTCAGATAATATTTTCGATTCTTCACCAACTTGGGAAAAACAATCAAATAATATTTTTGATATTCCTGTTTTTATGATTAAGCAACAAACTAACTATACAAAAGGAGTTACGATTGCACATCACGATTCTATAGCCGGTTCAACCACTTATGAAATATTTCCTCCTGTATTAAATCTTGGGTACATTTATAACGCTACTTTCGGAAGAGGCATCAATTTTGATGATTCATACCATATTGTAGGTATTGATGATATTAATGACTATTCAAAACAAAATGAAATAACGTTATATCCTAATCCTGTTTTCGATCAAATGACAGTATCATTTGAATTGAAAAAATCATCGAATACTTTAATTAATATTTATGATTTAGCAGGAAAACTTGTTAAATCTATTGATCAGCAACGTGAACCTGCAGGGACCGTTAGTTATAGAATTAATGTGAATGATTTAACTAAAGGAACATATATACTTCATCTGATTTCGGGTGAAAAGCAAACATCAGCAAAATTTATTGTAGTCCAATAAAAAGAGATAAATATTATTATAATAATTAAAATTTATAGAAAAATGAAAAAAATATTTACAGCAATTATATTTTTAATAATATCAATTGGTATGCATGCTCAAACCGATCTTTATTCTCCCACGCAGATTTCACCTGATAGTGCAGAGCTTTACCAAACACCAGATCAAATTCTTAATTGGAATCCAGTTGTAGGTTCAAATGAAATATCATATGAAGTATATATTGATATAGATCCGGCATTCTCTTCCCCCGTAATTTTTAAAACTAATTATGGAGCTGTTCAAAATGCGGACTTAATGTTTGGCCAGCAATATTTCTGGAAAGTCAGAGCTATGGAAGGTGAAAACACAA